>NZ_JADDYG010000092.1:61318-70311 GCF_015163535.1 Vibrio sp. OPT46
CTGCGTTAAAAGGCGGTAAAGGAACATCAAAAGATACTTTGCTTGCTGTTTTAAGAGGCATGGGTAAAGGCGATCCAGAAAAATTCCTACGCACGTTAGATTGGATGGATTATGCAAAACAGACCAGCCAGATTGTTAGCGATGTTCTAAAACCTTGCATTGAAGTGGCAACTGAGTTGGCTTCATACGCAAACAGAATGGGTGCAGATGAGCTCGGTACGTATTTCTTGAAATTAGCGGATGAGGTAAAAATCATCGATAAGATGGTACCGGATAAGCTTAAAGAAGCGATGGGCGAGTTTGATGACCTTTTTGCTCGAATTTTAGGTAAGAGTGAGAAAACTTACCCAGCAAAAGTAAAACATAATACTGGCGAGTCTGCACAGTCAGGAAAGAGTTCTGCGAAGGCAAATGAGGACAAAGATAAAAAAGACTTTGTCTGTCCCGTTTGTAAGAAAAAACCAGAAAAATGTGATGCTTATTAGGGGTCAATACCATCATGGCTAAAAACTCAACTGCAAAAACACATAGTCTTATAAAAGGTTCAGGCCCTGCTTTAGCAAAAGCAATTAAATCTAAGCACTATAAGTCGGGCTTCAATGAACATTTATGGGCGGATGGACGTTTGAAGGGGGATGACGGACAGTTCGGACTTCAGGCTCACCACATCATAACAACTAAAAACTTAGATACTCCAGAGTGGAAAAAATACAGAGAAGCATATGAGTATGATATAAACACCTGGAAAAATGGGGTAATGTTCCCTTCCAAAACGGATATCGCTTGTCAAGTCAATACACACGTCCATAAGTCTGGCCATGGTGGAGGTTTGGACTTCAAGACCGAGCAAGAACAGTTTTGGGAAACAAGTTCAGATCTTGAAAGTGGTGAACTTACATCAATTCCGGTAACAAAGGTTCCTGACCCCGTAGCATCTAAGTTGCGGCTGGATGATATAAAGTATATAAAGTCAGTTAATCGAGATATTAAAGGTGTAAAAGAAAGTGCAAGAAGAGGCTATTATTGCAAATCAGGGAATAAAAGGCACTTTCAGTCTGATTTAGACGACGTCTCTGAAGACGTTTTAGTGTGTTTAGATAGCTTTTTATATACAATTTCGACTTTTGGTCATGATTACTCTCCGGCAAGTGACATAGGTTGTGCAGGCGAGAGTAATATAGAAAGCAAGAATAAATCAAGAAGCGCATGCCCAAGTAGATCTTCCAAGCTACCGGAAGAAAAACACAATATAAAGAATGTAAAAGGTAAGACTATGAAACCTAGAAAACTTGAGGTTGGAAAATGAGTGAATATTTTTTTGCAAGAGAGTGTGTCAATTCCCCAATTTATTGTTTTCCAGATGAATACATCGATTCCGTGCCCTTAACGAGTTTTACTTACCCTAAAGCACCTGTTCCCTTGATAGTCGAATTTCTTCCACAAGATGATTATGAAATCCCAGATATACTTGAAATGCCAAATTTCTCGATTAAGAAAAATGAATTTTCGAAATTAGATTTTAATAACATTTTTGGGGTTAATTGGGTCGATATTAAACTTCATGATAAAGGCGAACATGATTTTCTTATGCTACAAGTTGTCAACGAGATTAAGTTGATTGATAGATCTGAAAGTAAGATCAAGAGGTACCGAAAGGATTCTAATGGTGATGAGATGATTAGTGGTATTCTTAATCTTATATTAGATGAAAAACTAATTCAGACTATACCAGTAGATAGAAGACAGATAGTGATAGATCCTGGTTGGTTGAAGTGTGTTTTTTTCCATAAAAGTTTAGTTGAAAAAATAAAAAATTCTAAGCTAGTCGGTGTGGAATTTATACCGGCAGACGGCTATTCAGACTTTAGATAGATGAAATTAAATTTAAATGACTTTTATGTAAATAACAATCCTAAAGTAATATGTATATTAAGTTTATTAAAGAAAATTTAAGCAATATTCTACCAGAAAAAAGACCAGGTATGGTTTTTTCTAACCCTGACTTGTTTATTATTTTTGACAATACTATCCGATTCGTAATTTGGGAAGAAATTTTAGAAAAGTTAAATGAATTTTGGTTAGAAGGAAAAGATACTTGGGATAGTCATTTTGATTTTGGTAGTAATCCCGACGATTATGATAGACAGTTTGATGATTATAAAACAATTGAACTTTTACAATTCCCAACCCTGACAGATTTAGAAGTAGAAGAAAAATATGCTTTTGTTTTTAACGAGAATAGTGAATTATATATTAGTGAGAACTTCGTTAAAGACTTGAAGTCAGCTGGATGTGTCGATGTATGGTATGATACCACAGCTCCATATGGCCGTTATTAGACTGCCAGCATTGAAAAGCGTCTCATGGCGCTTTTTCTTTAATACTACGATTGAAGCACCGCTGATGCCTGTTGAATTAAAGAACAAGAATAAAATAAGAACGTCAGAAGTTGTAAATGAGCGATTATTACTTTGCTAGAGAAATTGTTGAAACACCACTTTATGATTTTCCGGATGAATTTTCTTATTCGGTTCCATCCAACGTATTAACATATCCTAATCAGCCAATTCCGCTTGTAAAAAGGTTTGCTCCTACAGAAGATTATTGATGTGTTTTTAATTCCTTCACTAGTAATATCGCCTTATGAGTGTAAGAGAGCAAAGCAAGATAATTACCAAACAATAAAGAGGTATAAGATGGAGTTTTCGGTAATCTCTGAGGACTATATGAGAAGTTCATCGGCATTCCAAAGTGTGGATGACCGAGAGTTTCTATATAGTACAAATAATTTTCACCCAACGAGCTCGGAGAATCCAATAAGATGGGAGGACAAAAACATAACTTCCTCCATGGTCCACCCGATATCGGATAATGGCGACATATGTGTTTCGAAAGAACTTGCAGAACTTGTAATGAGTTTTGACCCTTATGGCGTTGAGTTTTATCCGGCATCCTTATTGACTAAAGACGGAGAAATCACTGAGCGATACATATTAGCTTTAAACAACATTCAAGATGTTGTCGACTTTGAACGAAGCGTTATAGAAGTATCACCAAACAGTGGGAACCTAATCGTCCACCGATTGTTTCTAAGTCCAGAAAAAATATTAAATATCCCTTTCCATAAACGGGTGGTGTATAGGGCTGAAGGAGCTGATACTGCAGTATTTTTTGCTCCAGAAATCTATGATTTGATTAGTAATGATTCAAGGTTTTCTCTAGTTAGGAAAATGAAGAAGAATACATCTACGCGTGCACCTAAGTTTTAGGGAAAAATAATGAAAGAAGACTATATTATTTTAACAAAGCAAAGCTTAACTAACTTCCCATTCCAACAAAGCCCTAAGCCAATAGTGCCAGTAGAGCCAGATTTGCTTTTGGAAATGACCTTTTCTCCAAAGCTATTTATCATCAGTGATATTGCGTCAAAAGTGGAGAAACTGGTCGTACACGGAGTAGAGTGGTTAGACGCTCGCGTGGATTGTTCTCCAAGCCAGCCAGCTGATGATGAAATTAAAGTTTACGAAGATTATCGTATGCCTTATATCCATCAAACTTATAAATTGACGGACAAAGAAAAACAATACGGTAAGTTGAACTGGTTAGACATTGAATCAACAGAGTTTGATTTTTCTAAATTAGAAAATATCCCCTTAGAAGAACGATTAATATTTAAACTAGAAGAAGATTTTGGTTTAGTTTTCATTCACCAAAGTGTGATTGACCTTCTTAAAAAAGACGTCAAAGACGTTTGGATAAGAGATGTATAATAAGCGCCGAAAGGCGCTTTTTTCATATCAGCGAGATTAAAAAAAGAGTTGAGAAAAAATATTACTGTAAAAAAGAGTTTACTGAGGACTTAGATGATGCTGCGGAAGATATAGTGGATAAACTAAACAGCTTTCATTGGACTCTGTCCAGGTTTGGTAAAGACTATGCTCCGGCTCAAAAATTGGATGCGGAGGTGGTAACGTTGAATGCGACAAAAAAAGTAGAGAAGCGTGTCCTCATAGGCTTAATGTTACTGGAACTAGGCACACTATTCGGAATAAACTAGGCAGGATCATGAGTGATTATTTCTTCGTAAAAGAAAATCAAATTACACCAATTTATGCAGTTCCTGAGGAATATGAAGAAGCAGCATACAGTACAAGATTTACCTTTCCATGTAAACCCGTACCTGTTTTAGCAAAATACAAACCAGACGAACAGTATAGAATACCAGATGTTATTATAGAGCCTGAATTTGCTATATCTAAGGATATATATAATAGCTTGAAAGTTGAACAGTTATATGGTTCTAACTGGATACATATCAAATTAATTGATAGAGGTGAACATGATTTCATGATGTTACAGTTAGCAAATGAACTAGATGTCATCTGTCATGAACAGAGTGACTTTAAAAGGTTCAAACGAGGAAATATATCAGGAATGAAAAAAGTCGTTATTGATCCTCAGAAAATTTCACCGATTCCGCTTCAAAAAAGGCTATTTTTTAGAGATTCAGCTTGGGGGTTTCACACATTCTTTCATAAAAGTATAGTAAAAGAAATTGAATCAAAAACTCCAAATGGCGTTGAATTTGTACCAATAGAGCACTTTAATGAAGCGTGGGCTGGTTGACATGTATATCAAGTTTAATAAAGAAAATATTAGTAAATTATTACCTGAAAAAAGACCAGGTATGATTTTTTCTAACCCTGATTTGTTTATTATTTTTGAAAATAATATTCGATTTGTAATTTGGGAAGAGATTTTAGAAAAGTTGAATCAATTTTGGCTAGAAGGGAAAGATGCTTGGGATAGTGATTTCGATTTTGGTAGCCATCCTGATGATTATGATAGACAGTTTGATGATTATAAAACAATTGAACTTTTACAATTTCCAACCCTATCTGATTTAGACATAGAAGAAAAGTATGCTTTTGTTTTTAACGAGAACAATGAATTATATATTAATGATAATTTCGTTAAAGACTTGAAGTCAGCTGGATGTGTCGACGTTTGGTATGATACAACAGCTCCGTTTGGGCGTTATTAGAATAATTGCTTTTCCTTAACTGTAGAAGTGATGCAGGTGAGCCAAAAACGAACGTAAAACAAAGAATTAAGAGTATGTTCTGTGATTCCATCGCAAAAATTACAACTAACTTTTCCAATCTTTTGACGATAAAGTTGGCAGTGAACACGCTTATCAAAGATAAGTTATTGCTTTTATTATTTAAAAATAAAGTATATTCTCATCCTTTTTTTAGATGGTAAGTGTTGAATAATTATACAGTGGTTAGGTAAATGAATAAAATAACTAAACTCGCTTTGGCTTTGTCCGTATTGACATCTATTGTTGGGTGTCAACTGGTGTCAAATACGCCGATGCAATCGACAGCAACGAAGGAAATAATTGAAAAAGCAAAGGCAGAGTTTGATGGACAACGTTTTTATAAGTTGAATGAATATGATGAAGAAATCAACGTTTCAGATGACGGGGTCATTACCTTCAAGTCTTACTTACCACGCAGCGGCGGCTATGAATGGGTACCAATTGTGATACGCGATACTAGTTTTCGTGTTTCTTGCGATTATTTCAGTGAATATGTTGAAGCTGGAATGGTTGTTCAGGTTCAGTTTGTAGGTAAACGCGGGCGCATTGAAAATTACGACAAGCAACGTTGTGAAGAGTACGGTGAGCCAACATGGCAATAAGATCTATGGATAATTAAAGCGCCGACAGGCGCTTTTTATTTACGTTTTAGTTAACCGTTAGAAAAGATGTAGACCAATCTTCGGAAGATTAGGCAAGCAATGCGTAGTATCTGGTCACAAGTTGGTATGAACTTGCCTTTTAGAAAACGCTAATAAAATCGCTAAACAGCTACATGCTAATAGAACGACACCTAAGTTTTGTGCTGTTCCAGCCATCGCTAATCCCGTCCCGATCATGATGTAGTACATGAGCCCAAATAAAGCGCCTGCGCTACCTACCTGTTGTTTATAATCAACGAGTGCGTCACTGAGTATATTGGGTATCGCAATCCCATAAGACATGACGACTAACACCATTGGAGCAACAAACCAGATTGATTGGCTCAGAATCAACACACCGACTGATCCCAAACTAAGCAATACTGCTGAGAGCCAAAGTAGTTGGCTTTTTCGAACATTTTTAGACACTAGGGATTTGTTTAAATAACTCCCAAGCAGAGTGCCTAACCCCAGTACCATGCCACTGTATCCAAATTGTTCGGAGTTATACCCAAGTGCTGAGAAAGTAAATGCGCCAAGCTGGTAATAAGAAAATAGAGCAATGTTATACAAAGCAACCAATAATCCTGAGCGCCAAATTCGCGCGTCTCTTACCATTTCCCAGCTAAGTTGATGCAACCGTACTGGTGTCTGTTCCTTCTGTGTTTCAGGAAGCTTAATAACGTTATAAGCGAGCAATACTAACGCGATTAAAAACAAGGCAAAAAACACATAACGGTATCCACCAAGCGCTGTAAGCTGCCCGCCTAATAGCATGCCAACTACCGGGCTGATTGATATACCCATCCCCATTAAGCTAAAGACTTTACTCAGTTCTTGACCGTCAAACGCGTCACGAAGCATGGTCTGTGTGACAACGGATCCTACCGCGATACCAAATGCGCTTAGGGCTCGCGCGGTCATGACAACAGCAAAGCTTTCGGTTTGAGTTGCGAGTAAAGATGCGCAACCATAGATAAAGAGCCCAATAAGCATGGTGGGCCTTCTTCCCAGTTTATCTGCGAGAACTCCCCAAACTACAACGCCAATGGCAAAAGCTAGGAAGTAAATCGACAATGTTTGGGCTGCTTGTGCGTGGTTTACATCAAATGAAAGAGCGATTGAGCTCAGCGCTGGGCTATAAATAGTTTCTACAATTTGCGGAAACATCAACATAACCAGCATGAGCCATAAAGAGGGCTTAGTATTCATATTGTTCCCCATCGTTAATGAAGTTGGCGGGCAGTATAAATGAGGCTATGATTGATCTAATAACAACATAAAAACCAAATACATCAACATTCGGACAAAATGGCGCTTATTAACGAAAAAACACAATTTGATGCAGACAAAATTTCTACTTGTGTAGTGGGAATTGCTGCGGATATTGGCAAGCACGACTCAGGTATGCATATGCACAAGAAAGGGCAGTTATTGTACGCACCTCAAGGTTGTATGAGTTTTGCTCTGGAAGACTCGATTTGTATTTTGCCACCGACAAAGGCGGTTTGGATCCCACCTAATACGCCGCATCGCGCACTAATGACGAATGTGGTGGCGTACCGATCTTTGTATTTTGATTGTGAGGAGTTTGCCTGTCCGAGTAAGATCACGATGATAGAAGTGAATAATTTACTCCAAGCTCTTATTGATAAAATGTCATTTTGGGAGTGGGATAAGCCTAGCAGCGAGATGGTAAATACGACGGCGCTTTTTTGGGAGGAGTTTTATGCTGCGAAACGTTATTCGTTTCAGTTGCCTTTGCCATCGCATCGGCGCTTAACAACGTTTCGTCGAGAGTTGGTTGAACCTTCATTTCTAGCTCCTTCGCTTACTGCTCTTGCAAGCAAAGTTGGGGCAAGCACCAAGACGGTAACACGATTATTTAAGTCGGAAACGGGAATGAATTATCAAGATTGGCGGCAACAGTGGAGGCTTTTAAAGGCAGTTGAATTGTTATCAACGGGCATGCCAGTCAGCGCAGCTGCCGATTGGCTGGAGTTTTCGTCAGACAGTGCTTTTATTGCATTTTTCAAAAAGCAAACTGGACAAACACCTCTGACGTTTATGAAAACCAAGCCTTAAGCGTCAAAATGCTCACACTCTTTCTAGAACAAACCCCAGGTTCGCAGGCTCAGCCTATAAAACATACATAGACAGGTACCAACATGCAGGTTACTTGTCTTTACTCTGCAGTTTGCGAAAGTATTGCGTGGTAAAATCAACAAAGGCTCGGATGCGTTTTGGTTGATGTCGGTCGTGATGATAAAGGAGTGAAAATTCCACACTCGGAATGCTCCAGTCGGTAAACACTTCTTTTAGCTTGCCTGTCTGGAGTTCTTGTTGGCAATAAAGTGTTGGCACACGGATGATGCCATTTCCCGCCAAGGCTGCTTTTATCATTACTCTGCCGCTCTTACATCGTAACTGTCCACGTATCTGGTGTTCAGTTGACTGCTTTGTATTCGTGTTCTCAAATGCCCACCGTGTCACACTACCTGTCAAACAAACGTGTTTTTCTAAGTCCTTTGGATGCGAAGGATAGCCATATGTTTCTAAATAGTTTGGGCTTGCGTATGTCCCCATTTCCACATCGATCAGTTTGCGAGCGATAAAGTTGGAGTCGTCTAACTTTCCCATTCGAAAAGCGATATCGAATTCATCCGCGATTAAATCGACACGATGGCTACTAAAATCTAAGTTAAGGCTCACTTGTGGGTGTTGGATTAGAAATTGAGCAACGATATCTGCGACAACGTCTTCTCCTAAATAGCCCCCCACACAGTTGATACGAATGTCACCTCTTAAGTCTTCTACATCATCAACCACTGCCATAACAGCTTGATCAATATTGTGAAGGGCAGTTTCACACTGTTTATACAGAACCTTGCCTGCTTCGGTGAGGTTCAGTGTTCGAGTGGTCCTTTGTAGCAAAGTGACACCAATCTGTTGTTCCAGATTTGTTATTTGACGTGAAACGTGTGAGCGAGAAACGCCAAGTTGCTCTGCTGCTTTCGTGAAGTTTCCTAGTTGAGCGATTAGGACGAAAGAGCGAATATCCGCAAGGTTGATGTGTGTTTGCATGATGACTTCTTCATAATTCAAAAAAGTATTGTTGCAGTATAACAACAGTGTTTCAACTAGGTCGGTATATATCAACAAACAAAGTTTTCTTAAACTTACCGCCACTGATGTAAACCGTTCGATTAAGGATTCAAAATGAAAAAGTTAATTGTTATTACAGGCGC
>NZ_JADDYG010000092.1:70321-82421 GCF_015163535.1 Vibrio sp. OPT46
GCGGCATATATCAACAAACAAAGTTTTCTTAAACTTACCGCCACTGATGTAAACCGTTCGATTAAGGATTCAAAATGAAAAAGTTAATTGTTATTACAGGCGCTAGTTCAGGCATTGGTGAAGCGATTGCACGTCACTTCAGTGACCAGGGCCATGCTCTTCTTTTGTTAGCAAGACGTGTAGAACGTTTGGAAGCATTAAACTTACCAAATACGCTTTGTGAAAAGGTAGATGTGACCGACAAAGCTTCTTTCGAGGCTGCAATAGAGAAAGCTGAAGCGTTGTATGGTCCGGTAGATGCACTTGTAAATAACGCAGGCGTTATGCTTCTCGGTCAGATAGATACTCAGGAAGCATCGGAGTGGAAGCGCATGTTTGATGTGAACGTAATTGGCTTGCTCAATGGCATGCAGTCCGTCCTAGCACCTATGAAAGCACGTAACAGTGGTACGATCATTAACATCAGCTCTATTGCGGGCAAGAAAACATTCCCTGATCATGCTGCTTATTGCGGTACCAAATTTGCGGTTCATGCTATTTCTGAAAACGTACGTGAAGAAGTTGCGTCATCAAATGTTCGCGTTACCACGATTGCACCTGGTGCAGTGGAAACGGAATTACTTTCACATACAACGTCTCAAGATATTAAAGATGGTTATGACGCCTGGAAGGTGGATATGGGCGGTGTGTTGGCCGCAGACGACATCGCACGCGCAGTGCTGTTTGCTTATCAGCAACCGCAAGGTGTATGTGTTCGTGAAATTGCTTTGGCACCGACAAAACAACAACCTTAACATTGAGTTACGGCGATTTTAGGTCACTAAAGCCGTAAAACTTTGCATATCGATTCGTGATTGAGATGGCATCTTTAAACTAAGTTGCGTGAAAATTTAGGTCATCCATTTAAATCCGGACACTAAGTGTGTTATTGCTTATACCCAAGTTACTCAAGGTGAGAAAAAACTTTGAGTAATTTGGGTTTTTATTTGGTCTCAACTTTAGGTAGCGGAATTTATTTAGGTCGAAGGCGATAGTTGTGAAGAAAGGAGAGTGTGACGTAAAACAAAATGAAGCAATATCCGTCTCTTAATGAGAATTGATTTCATCAACGTCACAAGCCGTTACAATTATCCGTTAGGTATTATACTTTGTGGGTGGTTAATATTTAACCAAACAAGGAGGTGTGTATGAAACGATTCGCAAACATACTTTTTGCAACACAAGGATTGCCAGGCCATAGTGACGCCCTCGAACAAGCGATGAGGATTGCATCTAGCAACAAAGTGCCTGTCTCAGGGCTAATAGCGTGTCCTGATTTCCCAACAGACATGATCCAGTATCAGCAAAGTTATGAGCAATCGCTGCAAGACTCCCTCAAACAAAGTATTCACGAATACAGACAGAAGCTGGGACTCTCTGAAGAGGATCTCGCATTTCCTCTTACTGTGAAAAGCAGTGAAAAGCCCGCTGTCTGTATTATTCAAGAAGCATTAGCTGATAACAAAGATCTCATCATCAAAGAAGCTGAACCGCTCGGTGAAGGTGCTGAGGGTTTCAAAGCTATTGATATGACTCTGTTACGAAAATGCCCTTGTCCGCTTTGGTTGCACCGACCAATTGATAAGCCAAGAGATAAACGCCGTGTTGCTGTGGCTATCGACCCATTAACGGCAAGCGATGAACAGCACTCATTAGCCGTGCGTTTACTCGAATTATCGCGTTCGATAGCCGACACCTGCGATAGTCGTTTACACGCGATTTCTTGCTGGGAGTATTACTTAGAAAACTACCTTAATGGTAACGCTTGGATTCAAGTCGATGATGCTGAGTTGAAACATGAACTCGATAAGGCAAAAGCCGATCATAAACAAGCTCTGCAACAGCTGTTGGAGGAGTCTGGGATTACAGGTGAAATTGTGATTCACCACCTGCATGGAAAACCCGACGAAAAGATTCCAGATTACGTAGAGAGTATTGAGGTAGACGTGCTGGTAATGGGAACCTTAGCGAGAACTGGTATATCTGGCTATGTCATTGGTAATACGGCTGAAAATATTTTGCAATCGATTAACTGTAGTTTGGTCGCTCTTAAGCCCGATGGTTTTGTCTCACCGATTCAGTAATTGGGGTGTAACAAAGTTGGGTTTAAGTGATGTTTTAGGTAAAGGAGGGAGATGGATCTCTAGAACATGGAATTATCAATGTATCAATAAGTTATCAGAGGAGAGTGACATGAAAAACCTATGCCCGAAATGCCACACAGAAATGATAGAACGTTCGAATGTTTATATTTGTCCGAGAAATGATATCGGTGACTGCACCTACGATGCATTCGAGTTAGCTGATGACGATAATCCATATACATTCAGCCAAGAACACGTAAGTAGTGACCTACGTTCTTATGCCGTAGCAGACAGCAAATAGCGGTTTGTATCGGCGTTCCTCTAAGTAGCACTCAGTGATTACTGTTTGCTACTTTTCCCTTGGTTTCATGATCGTTTTTGAAGCGCTTGGGCTAAAACAATACAGTGGAGTTTGTCATTTGCGCCGGATAGGGCGTATCTTCTTATAATAACGAATGGGCTGCGATGTTGAATAACATAACGGGTAAAGAAAACCTACCGAAAAACCTAGATAATCAGTTGGTCTTACTGATTTTCCCTGCGCTGCCAGTTTTAATCTTCTCTTTTCTCTTCTATATCTATACTCCTGCAGGCGTGAGCTGGAATGCGGAATGGATACCAAGCCTCGATATCAACCTTAGCTTTAGATTAGATGGTCTTTCATTTCTTTTTGCGGGACTGATCAGTGGGATTGGCGCACTGATTCAAATCTACGCTTTGGCTTATTTACGAGAAAGTGATAGCCGGTTTTCCTTTCATTTGTATCTAACCCTATTCATGCTTGCCATGCTAGGGATTGTGATGAGCGATAACATTCTGTTGTTATTTGTTTTCTGGGAACTCACCACCATCACTTCTTACTTACTGATCGGGTTTAATCACGAAAATAAAACGTCTCGGAAAAACGCCTTGCAGTCGCTGATTGTTACCGGTGCTGGTGGACTAGCGTTGCTAGCTGGTCTTATCTTGCTGGGAGCAATGGCTGGGAGTTATGAGCTAAATACCATTATCGAGCAGGCAGACACTATTGCGCAGCATGAATGGTTTATCCCATCTCTAGTGCTCATACTACTCGGTGCATTTACTAAATCTGCGCAATTCCCGTTTCATTTTTGGCTACCTAACGCGATGGCAGCTCCCACTCCGGTCAGTGCGTATTTACACTCGGCAACAATGGTAAAGGCAGGCATTTACCTATTAGCACGTTTATCGCCAGTTTATGCCCACAGCGAGATCTGGTTTTATGCTTTAGTCATCACTGGGAGTATCACGGCCATTTGGTGCACATTTGTCGCATTAAAACAAACTGACTTGAAGCTGATGCTAGCCTACAGCACGAATGTTGCTTTGGGTAAATTAACATTATTACTAGGTATGGGCACAGATTTGGCCGTTAGTGCAGTATTGATGTTTATTCTCGCTCACTCTTTCTATAAAGCTGCGCTGTTTATGGTGGTGGGTAATATCGACAAAGCGACAGGAACACGAGATATTGATCAATTGTACGGTCTGAAGTCAGTTCTCGTCATCAGCATGGTTGCGGGGAGTTTGGCTGCATTGTCTAAAGCGGGGTTCCCGCCGTTGTTAGGTTTTTTGAGCAAAGAATACATGTATAAGTCCGCAGTAGAGCTCAATAATTGGATCGCCTTTGTACTATTAATCGTGAATATACTGATGGTCGCGCTAACCATTATGCTTATTGCGAGACCATTCTTTGCTCGCCGTGCTCTCGTGCCGATTGAAACTAAGCCAGTTGAGACAAAAAAAGCCATGTGGATCTCGCCTTTGCTCTTGGCACTTGGCAGTCTCCTGGTCCCGTTATTCGGTTTAAATTGGTTAGATCGCAATATTATTTTTCCGGGCTCTGATGACATTCTGCCCACAGCAGCTCTTAAAGAGACATCACTATGGCATGGCGTGAATGTACCGTTAGTGTTAAGCGTTATTACGCTAGCGTTGGGGTATGTGGTGTACCGTGTTTATCCTACTGTGTCTGCATTTTTTCAGCGGCTACATCTATTCGTCCCCAAAGCGGAGAATATTTTTGAACGACTATTAGATGGCATGATGACAGTGGCGAAGTGGCAAACGGCGCGGTTACAGCAAAAGAAATTGAGTCGCTATGTCCTATTATTTTTCACGGTACTTGCCGTTGCGTTACTGAGTCAGGTAGCGCTTATTCCTCTGCCTTTGGTTGGCGAACTTTCAAGTGTCACTTTCTATGAGATTGGTATTGCCTTATTGTTGATTGGTGCTGCGCTCGTATGTACGTTGTCCCACGCAAGACTTCTTGCGATTTCTGCGCTTGGTATGATTGGCTTCATGACTACGCTTGTTTTTATGATTTATAGCGCCCCGGACGTTGCGAAGACTTTACTGTTAGTGGAAACATTAATGGTGGTCTTTCTTGCATTGTTAATGCGTCATATGCCGCGTCTAGCCACCGTGCCCAAGCATTCAATAAAACGTAAAGTAGCGAATATTTGCATAGCAGGTGTGATAGGTGTTTCGGTTACTTTACTTTTGTTAGGAATCACGTCTCAGCCGATGGACTCTTCGGTGTCAGATTTCTTTGCAGAAAACAGTGTCCCGGGTGGACATGGGCGAAACATTGTTAACGTTATTCTGGTCGACTTTCGCGCATTTGATACATTGGGAGAAGTTGTCGTCGTTGTTATTGCTGGGATTGCGGCAGTGAGTTTGCTTAAGACAAGAGCGAAAAAGCAAAATCGTATCCAATCATTAATTTTTGCAACCACGGCACACATTGTTTCGGCACTCATGCTCGTATTTTCAGTGTATCTGTTGTTACGTGGTCATAATGAACCGGGTGGTGGCTTTATTGGTGCGTTGATTGCCGTTATTGGTTTATCACTTCTCATGTTCGCGGAATCACCGAAATACGTTCGTTCTAGGTTGTATTTCAAACCGTTTCTCATTGCGTTATCTGGCATCGCATTGAGCTTAGTTTCTGGTGCTTTGAGCTTTGCGTTTGATAAACCGTTTTTGACCGGACTGTGGTGGAAAGACGTGATACCACTAGGGACGCCATTGGTTTTTGATGTTGGTGTTTACCTTGCCGTTATAGGTGGCGTGATGGGTATGCTGCTTCGTATTAATGAGGAGCTAGAGTGATGGAAATAGTCTGGAGTGTTGTCGTTGGAGTATTTGTCGCAGCAGGTGTTTATTTAATGCTTGAAAAGCATATCTTGCGCCTTTTGTTCGGCATCATGTTACTCAGTAGTGCGGTTAACCTTGCTATTTTTACCGCTGGGAGGCTGACGCCCGGAGAACCGCCATTGATTGGCGATAATGCTCTTTTACCACCAGATAGCGCGGCAAATCCTTTACCTCAAGCGCTTATCTTAACTGCGATAGTCATCGGTTTTGGACTACTTATTTTTGCTTTAATGCTGTTCTATCGAGCTTATAAAGACACTGGAACTGCAAACGTCGATGAAATGCAACGTTCTGAGGAGGGTCAATGAGTTCGATTTTGCTTACGTTACCGGTAGTTCTCTCGCTGAGTACGGCGTTGATTATCTTCTTCGTCCGTCGCTCAACAAAAAGTGTTGAGTGGTTGAGCGGTGTAAGTGCGATTTCGAACCTTTTCGTTGCGGGCTTTCTCACAGAAAACATCATAAATAATGGTATTCAAGCCGTTGCTTTTGGTCAGTGGAGTGCGCCATTTGGTATCGTGTTTGTCGCAGATTACCTCAGCGTTGCTATGGTGATGATCACGGCGGTGATTGGTGCGATATGTGTTTTCTACGCGATGGCGGACCTTCACCGAAAGCCCTCCTATAGCAATTACCATGCGTTAATGCACATGTTGCTTGCTGGCGTTTATGGCGCTTTCCTGACTGGAGATATTTTTAATCTGTATGTTTGGTTTGAGGTCATGCTCATTTCATCATTTGGTTTAATGGTGTTAGATGCAACGAAAACTCAAGTTGATGGTGCAGTAAAGTACGTGATGTTGAACCTGATTTCGACGCTGGTATTTTTGCTTGCTATCGGCTTGTTGTATGGCGCAACGGGCACCTTGAACCTGGCCGATCTCTACACCAAAGTAGGGGAAAATGAATTGAGCATCAACATGATGCTGTCCGCGCTATTTTTGTTTGCCTTTTCTATTAAAGCGGCACTCTTTCCTTTATTTGCTTGGTTGCCAGCTTCTTATCACACGTTACCAAGCGGTGTGGTGGCACTGTTTGCCGCGTTGCTTACTAAAGTCGGTGTATACGCGTTGATAAGAGTCTTTACCTTGGTATTTCCGCTCGCCGAGAGTGGTTGGCAACCGACGTTAATTTGGGTCGCAGGGCTAACCATGTTAACGGGCGTTTTAGGAGCGGCTAGCCAATTCGACATTAAGAAAATTCTTTCTTTTCATATTATTAGCCAAATAGGCTATATGATCATGGGGTTGGCTATTTACACTCCCTTAGCTTTAGCCGGTGCCATTTTCTACATTGTTCATCACATCATTGTAAAAGCGAATTTGTTCTTAATAGGTGGATTCATCGAGCGCAAATATGGCTCTAGTCAACTTGAACATTTGGGTGGGGTATACAAAGCTATGCCTTGGTTAGCGTTCTTGTTTCTTGTCCCTGCGTTTTCTCTGGCCGGTTTCCCACCGCTATCGGGTTTCTGGGGAAAGCTATTGGTCATCAAGTCGAGCATACAGGCTGAGTATTACTGGTTAGCAGGTACCGCGTTATTGGTGGGGTTGCTTACTGTCTACTCGATGACGAAAATTTGGAGTGAGGCATTTTGGAAAAAGCCATTTAGAGAGAAGCCAGAACAGACTCTGCAGGCCAAAGTACATTGGTTGTACTGCGTTCCAATTATTGTATTGACAACGTTGACGCTAATCATTGGCTTAGTGGCGGAGCCTTTTTATCAATTTTCCGTTCAAGCTGCAGAACAACTGTTAAATCCGACTGAATACATCAGAGTGGTGTTAGGAGGAAATGCATGATCTATCTATTCCTCAATTTTTTCTTAGCGTTAGCGTGGATGATGCTTAATGGCAGCTATTCGAGTCTGAATTTTGTTGTCGGATTTACGGTCGGCTTTTTTGCTTTAAGGTTGAGTCAACCATTTGGATTGAAAACGAGCTATTTTCAACGTTTTGCATCTGCATTGAAGTTATTGGTGTACTTCGCTTATGAAATGGTTATATCGGTTGCGAAAGTGGTGTGGGACGTTGTGACACCTACTCATTTGAGTCAGCCTGATATCGTTTATGTCCCTCTGGAGGTCGATTCTGATCTAGAAATCACATTACTGGCGAACATGGTTTCTTTAACACCGGGCACGCTTAGTTTGGATGTTACGGCTGATAAAAAGTATCTTATCGTTCATGCCATGTTTGCACCTGAACATGAAGAGGTTATTCGCGGAATTAAAGATGGGTTAGAGCATCGAATTTTGGAGGTGACGCGTGGATAGTTGGCTGCAAATAACGGTCACTTTTGCCTATTCTGGGCTACTACTCAGCTTTGTTATGGCTTTTGCTCGTTTAATTCTAGGACCAACGCTAGCTGATCGAGTGGTGGCGTTAGATCTGATTTCATTTATCACTATCGGATTTATTACGGTTTACACCTTAGACAGCGGTGAGGACGCTCTGTTAGATATCGCCATTACATTAGGTTTGGTTGCATTTCTCGGCACGATCGCATTTGCACGTTTGATCGTTAAAAGAAAGGAGAAAGAATAATGGACGTGTTGATTGGACTATTTTTATGCTTAGGAACATTGTTGACCTTGGTTGCAAGTCTAGGTGTCCTGAGGCTTCCTGATTTGTATACCCGAATGCATGCAGCTACCAAAGCTGGAACTGTCGGAGTGAGCTGCTTGTTATTAGCGGTCGCTTTCTCACTCCCTGAAGTTACCGTGATCTCTAGGGTTATCGGTACGATGTTGTTTATCGTTCTCACTGCGCCAGTCGCCTCCCACCTGCTCGGCAGAGCAATGCGAGAGGTCGGATATAAGATTTGGCGTAATGATTAACCATTAGCGTCGAATAGTACTACGCCCTAGTTGAAATAAACTCGAAGCTGTATTGATGAAGTCGGAAGTAATTGACGGTATATTCAAATGCACGACCATCTTCTAGGTAACCAGTGGACTCAACTTTTAGAATAGGGGAAGCTTCTGATTCATTCAGGTATGAGGCCGTCTCTGCATCTAACAAGTACGGTTTGACAGACTGACTGCTTTTCGCAATTTTCAATCCTTTGCTATTTTCAATGTACTCATATTTAGAACCATTCATTATGGCTATGCTCAAGTCTGGAAATAACATTGCTGGCATATGAGTGACTTCGTAAATTTCAGGCTCATCATTAATACATCTGAGTCTATGTATTTCATATGTATCATCATTGGGCGAGAGATTTAACTGCTTAGCAACCTGCTCATTCGGCTTTTTAAGTTCGAACTTTATGACTTGAGAGCTAGGCGTTTTCCCCTGTTTACTGACTTCCTCGATAAAACCCAGCAAATGTAAGGCATCATGTTGGGCTTTTAGATCGTTTACATAAGTTCCACTACCTCTTGTCCGACTAATTAAATTATTGTCGACCAGAATTTGTAAGCTTTTTCTGATGGTTACGCGGCTTACGGAAAACTCTTCTTGCAAATCACTCTCTTTTGGAAGCATCGATTTAGGTTGTAGTTCCCCATCTTTGATCTTTTTTTCTAATCGTTCCGCAATGTCTATGTATTTGGGTTTCATAATACCTCGCTAAGTCTTGGATCATGATAGCAAGAATGTGATCTGAGATGTAGTTAATACTTTTCCTTAGGATCTTTGTGTGATTTTTATCTCGTATCTTTGTGCTTACACTTTAAATGTATCATAAAAGTATTAATACTTATTTTATACATTTGCAGGGTAAACATTTGAGGTAGCGGAATGAAACGTCAAAAATTAACGATTGTTGGTGCTGGCAGTACATACACACTTGGTATGATGAACAGCCTTATTGCTGAAAAAGATAACTTTCCACTCGCAAAAGTCGTGTTTTACGACATAGATGAGAAACGCCAAGAGTCGAATGCATTAGCTACTGAAATTCTATTGCGAGAACACTATCCAGAAGTTGAAGAGTTTGTTTATACAACGGATAAATCTGTCGCATTCTCAGATTCGGACTTTTTCTTTATCCAGATCCGCACTGGTGGGTTGGCCATGCGCGAGCGCGATGAACAAATCCCGCTATCCAACTCTTGTGTTGGGCAAGAGACATGTGGCGCGGGAGGAATGGCATATGGACTTCGCTCTATCGGCGACATGATCCAGCTAGTGAACGAGATCCGACAAACGTGTCCAGATGCGTGGATTCTTAATTACACCAACCCGGCGGCAATTGTCGCTGAAGCTTTAAATCGTGAATTTCCGCATGATAAGCGAATTCTAAATATCTGTGATATGCCAGCAGCGATTATGGTCAGCTATGCGCAATTGTTAGGATGTGAAATTTGGGACTTCGTTCCTGAATATTTTGGGCTTAATCACTATGGCTGGTTTACCAAAATTCGTAACAAACAGGGTGAAGACTTAACGGACAAAATTAAAAATATCATCCTAAAAGAAGGGATCAGTGCGGTTGATGCGGAAATAGCGGATGACCCATCGTGGCAAGCCACATTCAAAAACATGAGAACAATGCTTGTTGATAATCCAGAGTTTTTGCCGAATACGTATCTTCAGTACTATTTGTACCCTGAAAAAATGGTGGCGAAAGAGGATATCAACAATACCCGCGCAAGGCAGGTAATTAACGGCCGTGAGAAACGAGTGTTCGAATTGAACGCAAGAATAATTGAAGCGGGCACCACGAAGCACGAAACACTGCATGCCGATATCCATGGTCGATACATGGTGAGAGTCGCGGCTTCGCTAGCCTACAACTTGAGCGATGTGTATCTCGTCATCGTACCGAATAATGGTGCTATTACAAATTTACAAAATGACGCCATGGTAGAAGTTCCAGCTGCGCTAACTAGTGATGGACCGAAAGCTTTTACTGTAGGAAAAATCCCAACCTTCCAAAAAGCCATGATTGAAAGCCAACTTGGTTACGAGAAATTAGTCGTGGATGCTTGGTACGAAGGAAGTCAGCAAAAGCTGATTAATGCACTCACACTTAACCGTACCGTGGTTAATGTGCCAAAAGCTAAAGAAATAACAAAACAATTACTAGAAGAAAATAAAGCCTACCTTCCTCAATTTTTTCAATAACAACTGGACGTTCGGGGCCTACTTGTAGGCTCCGTGAATGAAACAAGAGGTTTATATGAAAGACATTATTCAAAGGTTCGGGGCCGCGATGTTTGTACCCGTTCTATTATTTCCAGCAGCGGGCATGTTATTGGGTTTCTCTGTTGTGCTGTTAAATCAAGAAGTGTTTCCTTGGGCACTAGAGGGGAGTGCTTGGGTTAAAGTCTCGACGATCATTTTACAGGCATCTCTCGCTGTATTTAAAAATATGGCACTTATTTTTGCCGTTGGGTTACCTATCGCTTTAGCTAAAAAAGCATCTGGTCGCGCTGTACTTGCAACACTTGTTTCCTACATTACGTATAACTACGTTATTGGTGGAATCCTTCAATTTTGGGGGCCAGAACTGGGCGTTAACTATACGGAAGGTGAGCGAGGTTTGACTGAAGTTGGTGGCATTCTAACGCTTGATACCAACTTGCTAGGTGCGATTTTAATTGCAAGTCTCTCTGTTTGGGTTCACAACCGATTCTTTGATAAAAAGCTACCGGATTGGGCGGCTGTATTTGGCGGAACGCCATTGGTTGTGATCATTAGCTTCCCAATTATGGTCGTGATGGCAATTCTAACTTGTTTGACTTGGCCAAGTATTCAGCATGGTATTAACAATCTGCAATCATTTTTGGTTTCTGCTGGATCGTTAGGGGTATGGCTATTTACGTTTTTAGAGCGAATCATGATACCAACGGGGTTGCATCATTTCGTATATGGTCCCGTTTTTTATGGGCCTGTTGCAGTCGATGGCGGAACGGTTTCCTATTGGATTCAAAATATACAGACATTCGCCCAGAGCTCGGAAAGTTTAACGACACAATTTCCTCAGGGTGGTTTGATGTTGACGGGAATGGGTAAAGTGTTTGGTTGTACGGGTATCGCACTAGCACTCTATTCAGTTGCGAAAAAAGAAAATAAAAAGATGGTGATGGGGTTAGTGCTCGGAGCCGCAATCACAGCAATTCTTACAGGGATCACCGAACCAATAGAGTTTACATTCTTATTTATCGCACCTGCGCTGTTTGCTTTGCATGCGTTGTTATCTGCGACAATGGCAACGATCGCCTTTATGTTTGGTGTTTCCGGTAACTTTCAGACTGGCTTGATAGACTTCATTTTCCAAAACTGGTTGCCTTTGGCTGGTAACCATGCAGGAACATACGTGATTCAGATTATTATTGGTCTCATGTTTACTGGTGTTTACTTTGTTACGTTTCGCGCGCTTATTTTAAAATACAACATACTTACTCCGGGACGTGAAGGTGCAGATAGTAAGTTGTATTCCAAAGCTGACTACAAAGAAGCGAAAGCGGTCCATAACAGTAGCGCAAGTCCGTCACAAGCTAGTGCCTTTATTGAAGGTCTGGGTGGAAAAGAAAACATTGAATTGTTAACTAATTGCGCGACGCGTTTGCGTGTTAAAGTTAAAGATGTCTCTCTTGTAAAGGAGAACGCATTTTTCACACAGCACGGAGCGGTGAATATTGTTAGAAATCAAGAGAGCCTTCAAATCATCGTTGGTTTAACGGTGCCACAAGTTCGCGAAGATATGAGCCAACTGATAAAAGCTTAACCCCCAAACTAATGCTCCAGCTCATATGGCTCAAAGGTGAGATAGAATTATCTCACCTTTTTTGTGTACATGAAGCATATTTCGCTCAGTTTCCACGAAAGTGGGGAGGAGTTATCG
>NZ_JADDYG010000092.1:82431-86256 GCF_015163535.1 Vibrio sp. OPT46
CTAATGCTCCCGCTCATATGGCTCAAAGGTGAGATAGAATTATCTCACCTTTTTTGTGTACATGAAGCATATTTCGCTCAGTTTCCACGAAAGTGGGGAGGAGTTATCGAGCGAGCTAAAATATAGTTAGGTTATACCCGTCTGTATTGTTGGAAGACTTGTTGAGTCTCTAAGTGACAGTGGCACCACTTTCTATGTTGAACAGCGTTTTAATTTCTTCCAGCACTTCTGGGTTAGCAATAGCACCAATGTTTTTTACAGCTTGTCCGTTTACCAATTGTTTCACTGCTAGCTCAACCAATTTGCCTGAGCGCGTTTTAGGAATATCACTGATAGCAAAAATTTGTCGTGGGACATGGCGCGGTGAACATTTTGTTTTCAATGTTTGGCGAATTGAATCGGTGAGTTGTTGGGTTAACTCGACGTTGTGAGCGAGTTTTACTAGTAACCAGATTTCTTCAGACTGCTGGTTTAACTTGCCGACAGCGATGGAGTCTTCAACCTCGGGTAACGCGTTCACTTGTTGATAGATTTCAGCGGTACCGATTCGTACGCCGCCTGGATTTAAGGTTGCGTCACTACGGCCATAAAAAATAAAGCCGCCATGTTCGGTTTGCATCACATCGTCGCCATGGTGCCAGATATCGGTAAACTTGCTCCAATAAGCGTTGTGATAACGTTCGCCGTTGTCGTTCCAGAAGCCAATAGGGAAGTTAGGTAGTGAGTTATTACAAGTCAGTTCGCCACGTTTTTGCGTAATAGTATGTCCATCATCCTCTAGAACACGTGCGTCGATTCCCAGCCCTGCGCCTTGGCATTCACCTTTGTAAACTGGTGAGATTGGGTTTCCAAGTACAAAGCATCCGCAAATATCTGTGCCGCCAGCAATAGAAGCGAGATGCAAGTCCTGCTTGATGTGCTGATAGACATAATTAAATTGTTCTGGGTAAAGCACCGAACCAGTTGAGCACAGAGTTTTGAGTGACTTCAAGTTATGTTCTAGTTTTGGAGAGCAGTTCGCATGCTCCAGTGCCTCTAAGTATTTCGCTGAAGTACCAAACAGCGACACGTTATGTTCTTCTGCTAATCGCCATAAGATGGAGTGATCAGGATAAACCGGACTACCGTCGTAAATCACTAAGGTTGCTCCACTCGCAAGAGCGGAAACATGCCAGTTCCACATCATCCAACCACATGTTGTGTAGTAGAAAACCTTGTCTTGCGATTTGATGTCGCAATGCAGTTGATGTTCTTTGAGGTGATTGAGCAAGGTACCGCCTGCGGAATGGACAATACACTTAGGTTGACCTGTTGTACCAGAAGAATACAAAATGAATAACGGGTCATTAAACAGCGTTGGTTGATATTGAATTGATTGTGGAGAAAAGTGGTGAGTAATATCGGACCAAGAAACAAACTCAGAAGTGCTAGCACTCTCAGCGTTTTGTAAATATTCGATTTGGCATACGCTAATAGTAGTCTCTTCGGAGGCACTGCTTAACTTACTACTAAGAGTGGTGTTCTTGTCCGTCATATCGAAAGCTTTGCCTCCGAACTGGTAGCCATCACAGCAAAAAAGAACTTTCGGTTTGACCTGACCAAAACGCTCTACGACGCTATCGATACCAAAATCAGGAGAGGTTGAAGTCCAAATGGCACCAAGACTGGTGGTGGCCAGCATGGCAATAACGGTTTCAGGAAGGTAGGGCAAATAACCCGCAACGACATCGCCTTTACCGACACCACAATTGAGTAGCCATTGTTGAATGGCAGAAACTTGTTCAAGCAACTGTTTACCGGTGAGTTGTCGGTGTTCACCGCTTTCATTGCTAAAAACAATAAACTCACGCTCTGGTGATTGTTCTGCCTGAGATAGGAGGTTCTCTGCGTAGTTCAGCGTGGCGTCAGCAAACCATACTGTGTCTCTATTTACATGATGATGATTAGAACCTGTTAGTGTCCATTTGGGACTGCCAAGGCTCTTGATTTGTGAACCCATATCTCCGATTACGTTGCAAAACTGCCAAGTATGTCGCCAAAATTCATCATTGTGCTCAATGGACCACTGGTGTAGAGACGTGTAATTGTTGATTACGGCACCTTCGGCTTTGTCTTTATTAACCTTTTCAATGAACCGTAATAAGTTGCTATTGCTGACGCGCTCAGCAGATGGTGACCAAATAGGTGCAGAATTTGGCATAGGTCCCTCTAATTTCAATTCTTTTGAATATGACCAAAAACAAAATAAAGGGGCGAACATAGCAGTGTTCGCCCCTTATCTGATCGTTTAAAGTTGTTCGGCAAGCTGAGGTAGTACCTCAAATAAATCACCAACCAATCCATAGTCAGCAACTTCAAAGATAGGAGATTCTGGATCTTTGTTGATCGCGACAATCACTTTGGATTCCTTCATTCCTGCAAGATGCTGGATGGCACCGGAAATCCCAACCGCTATATAAAGCTTAGGTGCAACGATTTTACCGGTTTGACCCACTTGTAAGTCGTTGGCAACAAACCCGGCATCAACTGCCGCACGAGAAGCGCCAATGGCAGCACCTAGTTTATCGGCAACTTGTTCGATCAACGCGAAGTTCTCTTTGCTACCGACTCCGCGTCCACCTGACACAACCACCTCTGCCGCGCTTAATTCAGGGCGCTCTGACACGGTTTTATCGGCAGAAACCAATTCAACCATTGGAGCTGAGATAGTGACCTGCTGATGCTTAATATCAGCTTGGTTGTGACAAGTAACCGGCTCAAACGCAGACGCGCGCACGGTGATGACGCGAACCTTGTCGCTGGTGGTCACTTTGGCAAATGCGTTTCCTGCGTAAATAGGGCGGATAAAAGTGTTTTCATCGATAACTTGGACAATATCGGAAATTTGCCCAACGCCGAACTTCGCTGCTACTCGCGGTGCAAGATCTTTCCCTTTTGATGATGAGCTAGCCCAGATTGCGTCAAAACCTTCAGCAACACTCACTACAATAGGTGCGATACTCTCGGCAAATTGATGCTTAAGTTGCTCATCATCGACACAAATTACGTTTGATATACCATCAACGCGACAAGCTTGTTGAGCGACTTCTTCACACTGGTGGCCCACAACGATCAAAACATTGTCTTGGCTGACTTGTTTTGCTGCATTAACCACTTTGAGTGTGTCCGCATGCAATTGGTTATTGTCATGTTCTGCTATGATTAAGTTCTTCATGAAATCACCTTCGCTTCGTTACGCAGCTTATCGAGAAGCTCTGAGACAGATTCAACCTTGATGCCACCTTTTCTTTGCGCTGGCGGTGTGACTTCTTGGATGGTTTGGCTAAATACCACTTCAACACCCAGACTGTCAGGTGTGATTGTATCTAACGGCTTGCGCTTAGCTTTCATGATATTAGGCAAAGAGGCAAAACGCGGTTCATTCAGGCGTAAGTCAGTACTGATCACCGCAGGTAAGTTCATCGCGACCGTCATCAAGCCGCCGTCCACTTCTCTCACGACCTGAACTTTTTGATCTTCTATCTTCACGTCGGAAGCGAAAGTTGCTTGAGGCCAGTCAAGTAGGGCGGCCAGCATCTGAGCCACTTGGTTGTTGTCCGTATCAATGGATTGTTTACCCGTAATCACAAGCTGTGCTTGTTCTTGCTCAACCAGAGCTTTGAGCAGCTTAGCGACAACTAATGGCTCTATTTTGTCTTCAGTATCGACATGAATAGCACGATCGGCACCTAATGCAAGCGCGGTACGTAGTTGCTCCTGACACTGGCTACCGCCGGCACTGACAACGATGACTTCATCTGCAATACCTTGCTCCTTTAGTCGTAC
>NZ_JADDYG010000092.1:86266-95252 GCF_015163535.1 Vibrio sp. OPT46
TAGAGCTTTGAGCAGCTTAGCAACAACTAATGGCTCTATTTTGTCTTCAGTATCGACATGAATAGCGCGATCGGCGCCTAATGCAAGCGCGGTACGTAGTTGCTCCTGACACTGGCTACCGCCGGCACTGACAACGATGACTTCATCTGCAATACCTTGCTCCTTTAGTCGTACGGCTTCTTCAACGGCTATTTCGCAAAATGGATTAATCGTCATCTTGACGTTATTGGTTTCAACATCGCTATGGTCCGCTTTCACGCGAACTTTAACGTAGGGATCAATGACCCTTTTTATTGGCACTAGTATTTTCACGTTAGATTCCTTTTACAGTGAAGACTATGTGTTTACAGTGAAGACGATGTGATGACGTCTTTAAAATGATGTTAATTTACCTTTACGTTTGCGTCAACTTTAAATATATTGTTGATTAACAAGTTGGCAACATGCAAAGAAAAAGGAATGCAATCATGGAAAGAGACTGCATGGAATTTGATGTTCTGATTGTAGGCGCAGGTCCCGCAGGCTTGTCTGCGGCATGTCGAATCAAACAATTAGCAGTAGAAAAAGAACAAGACCTCTCTGTTTGCGTGGTAGAAAAAGGTTCTGAAGTTGGAGCGCATATTTTATCGGGTGCGGTGTTTGAAACGCGAAGTTTGGATGAGCTTTTTCCCGACTGGCAAGAGAAAGGCGCTCCGCTCAATACCAAAGTAAACCAAGATAAAACCTACTATCTAGGCAATGAAATCAATGGTCATGAACTGCCTTCTTGGGCGGTGCCTAATACGTTACATAACAAAGGTAATTACATCATAAGTTTGGGCAGTCTATGCCGATGGATGGCGTTGCAGGCTGAGAACTTGGGGGTGGAGGTCTACCCAGGTTTTACCGCCAGTCAAGCGATCATCGATGAAGATAGTCGTGTTTGTGGCGTGATCACGGGCGATATGGGATTAGATAAAAATGGTGAACAAAAAGGAAATTTCGAACCTGGTATTGAACTGCGAGCGAAGTTTACTTTATTTGCTGAAGGCGCACGGGGGCATATTGGTAAGCAGTTGATTAACCGATTTAATCTTGCTGAAGAGAAAACGCCTCAACACTACGCTATCGGTTTTAAAGAGCTGTGGGAAATCCCATCAGAGCAGCATCAGCAAGGTTTAGTAGTGCACGGATTAGGTTGGCCGTTATCAAATGAAGCTACAGGTGGCAGTTATCTCTACCATTTAGAGGGAAACCAAGTTGCCGTCGGGTTGATTGTTGACTTGAATTATAAGAATCCGCACTTGAGTCCATTTGATGAGTTTCAACGTTTTAAACACCACCCGTTGATTGAGCAATACCTCAAAAATGGGAAGCGTATTAGCTATGGCGCGAGAGCGATCACCAAGGGCGGCTTTCATTCGCTTCCCACGCAGCAGTTTGCTGGTGGCTTGTTAATTGGCTGTGATGCAGGAACACTTAACGGCGCTAAAATCAAAGGCACACACACCGCAATGAAATCTGGCATGCTTGCCGCTGAAGCAGTATGTGAAGCCCTTGAGAGTCAGTCAGTTACTGCTGATTATCAAAAGCATTTCAAACAGTCTTGGCTGTATGAAGAGCTTTATCAAGCACGTAACTTCTCAAGTGGAATCCACCGCTTTGGATCGTGGCTGGGCGGTGGTTTAGCGCTGCTGGAACATAACGTGTTAAAAGGTAAAGCTAAGTGGCATATCCGCTGTGATAAGCCTGATCATCAGTCTCTGTTATTGGCGGAAAACAGCAATGAAATTGTCTATCCGAAGCCTGATGGCGTGTTAAGTTTCGATCGCCTCTCTTCCGTTTATCTATCCAATATCTTCCATGAGGAAGATCAACCATGCCACTTACGACTGGAGAACCAGCGGATCCCTATTGAGCAGAACCTTGAATTATATGCAGAGCCAGCACAGCGCTATTGTCCGGCTGGCGTGTATGAAATCGTACAGGGGGAGCAGCAGCCAGAGCTGCAAATAAATGCGGCCAACTGTATCCACTGTAAGACCTGCGACATCAAAGATCCAAGTCAAAATATTACCTGGACTCCGCCAGAAGGTGGTGGTGGTCCGAACTATCCAAATATGTAAGCGTTTGAGAATAATTTTTATTAACAATTTATTTACTTAAAGTTTGCGTTAGTTCAAATCTTTCTCGATGAACTCGATTGCAACTTAATCTTTCAGGCACTATTCTGATTTTAAATTGACGTTTACGTAAACTGAATACAAAGTTGATGCATAGGTGTAAAAGCGGTTACCAGTATCAAAGTTAGGTTTGATCAAATAGTGCTCAATGGAACGCACTTAAAATAACGAAAGGGAGATCAACTATGGTATCGGAATCGCCTCTGTTGCAGGTAAACGATATTTCATTGGCTTTTGGTGGGGTGAAAGCTTTAACTGACGTGAGCTTCCATGTGAATGAAAAGGAAATTTTTTCAATCATTGGTCCAAACGGTGCAGGTAAAACCTCAATGCTCAATTGCATCTCTGGTCGATACACACCAAACAAAGGCTCTGTAATCTTCGCTGGAGATGACGTAACTAAACGTACACCAAGCCAACGAGCTGAGTTAGGGCTGGGAAGAACCTTCCAAAACTTAGCGCTCTTTTCTCATATGTCGGTACTGGACAACATCATGGTTGGCCGACACCACCTACTGAAAAATAACTTCGTCACGGGGCCACTCTATTGGTTCTCCAATGCGCAGAAAGAAGAGATGGCGCACCGCAAATATGTGGAAGACGTGATCGATTTTCTAGAAATCCAGCACATCCGAAAAGCGACTGCAGGCACGCTATCTTACGGCTTACGTAAGCGTGTAGAGCTTGCTCGTGCCATTGCCTTAAAACCTAAGTTACTGCTGCTTGATGAACCAATGGCAGGTATGAACTTGGAAGAAAAGGAAGACATGGCACGTTACATCATGGATCTGAATGAAGAATTAGATATCACGATCATCATGATTGAGCACGACATGGGCGTGGTCATGGACATCTCTAATCGCGTTTTGGTTTTGGATTTCGGGAAACACATTGCTACGGGTGAGCCTGAAGAAGTGATGGCCAACCCACATGTGAAACAAGCGTACTTAGGCGAAGAGCTACCGACATTAGAGGAGAGTGCATAATGGCACAGCAACATAATGATTGGGCAGATATAACCCGCTTAGATACCTTTCCAAAAGTGTTGCAACACAATGCCAAGAACTGGCCCGAACAAGTCGCAATGCGTGAAAAGGAGTTTGGTATATGGCGAGAGTTCACTTGGAAAGATTATGAAAACCGCGTCAAGTGGATGGCACTGGCACTACGAGATTTGGGTATTGGTGAGCAAGATGTCGTTGGTTTGCTAGGTGATAACCGCCCGGAATGGGTATGGGGCGAGTTAGCGGCACATGCGATCAAAGGTTTCTCGCTGGGCATCTATCAAGATTCTATGCACGAAGAGGTGGCGTACCTTATCAACTATGCAAAAGCAAAAGTCGTGATTGCCGAAGATGAAGAGCAATGCGACAAGCTGCTTGAGCTTGGTGATGAAATTCCTAGCGTTGAATACATTATTTACTGCGATCCTCGTGGAATGCGTAAATACGATGATCCAAGATTGATTGATGTTGAACAGGTCTACAAAAAAGGTCAGCTGATTGATAAAGCGGACCCAGACAAATATCTCAATATGGTTGTTGAAACCAAAGGCAGCGATCTTTCAATTCTTTGTACAACGTCGGGTACGACTTCTAAACCAAAATTGGCTCAGCTACACAGTGGCACGTTCTTGGATCACTGTGCGGCTTACTTGCGTGCAGACCCTCGTTCCCCAGGCGACAACTACGTTTCTGTTCTGCCTTTGCCTTGGATTATGGAGCAGGTTTACGTGGTTGGTCAGGCGTTGATTTCTCGTCAAATCGTTAACTTTGTGGAAGAACAAGAAACCATGATGTCCGACTTGCGTGAAATCGGTCCAAACTTTGTGCTGTTAGCGCCGCGAGTGTGGGAAAACATTGTGGCAGACGTGTCTGCACGAATGATGGATTCGACACCGTTTAAGCAAAAGATGTACAAACTGGGCATGAGCTTAGCCAACAAAGCGTTAGAGCAGGGCAAACGTTCTAAACTCGCCGAATGGATTCTTTTGCGTGCTTTGCGAGACCGTTTAGGCTTTTCGAACCTAACATCTGCTGCAACGGGCGGCGCGGCGATGGGGCCTGACACTTTCCGTTACTTGCAAGCGATCGGTGTACCACTCAAGCAGCTTTACGGTCAAACCGAAATGTGTGGTGCGTACACCGTCCACCAAGCCGATGACGTGGACTATGATTCGGTTGGCGTTGCGTTTGATAATGCAGAAGTGAAAGTCATCAACCCAGACAGCAATGGCGTTGGTGAAATCATCGCGAAAAGTACAGGCATGTTTACTGGCTACTTAAACAACCAAGCAGCATATGATGAAGATGTTCAAGATGGTTGGATGCACACAGGCGATGCGGGCTATTTTAAAGATTCCGGTCACTTGGTGGTGATTGATCGTCTGAAAGATATGTCGGAAACCAGCCACGGCGACCGCTACTCTCCGCAGTTCATTGAAAACAAACTCAAGTTCTCGCCGTTTATTGCAGAAGCCGTGGTGGTAGGTAAAGGTCGACCTTGGCTGTCTGCCATCATCTGTATTCGCTATGCGATCGTCGCGAAGTGGGCAGAGCAACGCGGCTTGGCATTTACCAACTACACCAACTTATCTGCTCAACCAGAAGTGTACCAAGCGATTCGTGAAGAAGTTCAAAAAGTGAACGAATCCCTACCGGATGCACAGAAGATCAGCAAATTCATTCTACTTTACAAAGAGCTGGATGCCGACGATGGCGAGTTAACTCGTACGCGTAAAGTGCGTCGTGGTGTGGTTGCAGAGAAATACGGAGACATCATCGAAACCATCTACAGCGACGATCCAAAAGTCGATGTCGATACAGTGATCACTTATCAAGATGGCACTAAAACACGCATTCAAACGTCGCTAGTTATTGAAACGCTTATTGAGCATGAGCCAACACTAGTGGATAGCGAACAACGGAGGATCGCATAGTGAATACGGATTTATTACTGCAACTCGTCATTAATGGCGTGATCGTTGGCATGTTGTATGGCGTTGTCGCCATGTGCTTTGTATTGATTTACAAATCGACCCAGGTGGTCAATTTTGCTCAGGGTGAGTTCTTGTTGATTGGCGCGTGGGTATGTTGGGCGGCATTGGTGCACCTACAGTTACCGTTCTTTATTGGCTTTTTACTCACGCTCGCGTTCATGATGATTTTTGGTATCGCCGTGCAAACCATTGTGCTCAGACCGTTGATTGGTGAACCGATTATTTCTGTGATCATGGTGACCATCGGTCTATCGATGTTTTTCCAAGCGCTGATGAAGTGGATATTTGGCGTCTCTGCTGTGTCGTACCCGCAAGTGTTTGAAACCAACGTGGTGAATATCGGAGGTTTGAATGTTGAGTTTGCTTACATTCTGAGTTTGATCTTCTCAATGCTCATCATGGGCGCGTTTTACTGGTTCTTCAAATTCAGCAAAATGGGTCTGGCAATGCGCGCAACGGCATTTAACCAGCAAGTAGCCCAGAGTCTTGGCATTTCCATCAAGAAAGTGTTCGCCATCAGTTGGGCCATTTCGGCAATGGTATCTGCAACAGCAGGGATTGTTATCGGTATCGTTAACGGCGTATCTGACGCGCTATCCATTATTGGTATCAAAGTTTTCCCAGCCGTTATTTTAGGTGGCTTAGATTCGGTAGTCGGCGCAATTGTCGGTGGTATCACCATCGGGGTGCTAGAAAACTTGGCTGAGTTTTTTGATAGCCAATACCTGCAAGTGGGTAACCTGTACAACATCGCACCATTCTATGTGCTGTTAATCATTCTTGCCTTCAAGCCATATGGCCTGTTTGGTACCAAAGATATTGAGCGTATTTAAGGAGAAATAACATGGCTCAACTTAGCATGCGCCCATGTGGGGATTTTCGAACCACATACAAAAGCGATACGCCAATTTTTGAAACCAAAACCATCAGAAGCCTTGCGATTGCAGGTGTCATCGCCATGCTGGCAGCACCGCTGGTCTTGGATATTTACTTCCTAAACCTGTTTATTCAGATTGCATACCTCGGTATCGCGGCATTGGGCTTAAACATTCTGGTTGGTTTTACCGGACAAATCTCGCTAGGTCACGGTGCGTTCTTTGGCTTTGGCGCCTTTGCATCGGCTTGGTTAAATAACCAGTTTAACATTCCAGTCGTGTTTGCGATTCCGCTCGCGGGTTACTTAACCATGATTGTGGGGATGCTGTTTGGTCTGCCAGCGGCTCGAATTAAAGGTTTATACCTAGCTATCGCAACGTTGGCGGCGCAGTTTATTCTAGAGGACTTCTTTGCTCGCGCAGATTGGTTCAGTGGCGGCTCATACGGTGCTAGCGCGAACCCAATTAATTTGTTTGGCTTTGAGTTTACGACTGACGAAAGCTTTTTCTATATCGCTCTGTTTGCGCTGATCTTCATGTATATGTGGGCATCAAACTTAATCCGTTCTCGTGACGGTCGCGCGTTTGTCTCAGTACGAGATCACTATCTGTCAGCAGAGATCATGGGCATCAACCTAACTAAGTATCGTCTGCTCTCATTTGGAGTGTGTGCATTCTATGCTGGCATCGGGGGCGCACTCTACGGACATTATCTAGGGTTTGTATCAGCAGAAGGCTTCACCATCATGATGTCTATCCAGTTCTTGGCCATGATCATCATTGGTGGCTTAGGCTCAGTCAAAGGTACGCTGATGGGTACGATATTTATCGTACTTCTACCTGAAGTTTTAGAGTTTGGCGTAACGGGGCTTTCAGCGTTTGGTGATACCACCGCTTTCACTGATGGTCTGGCTTACTTCAAAGAAATGGCGATTGGTTTAGTCATCATGCTGTTCCTCATTTTCGAACCTCAAGGATTATCGCATCGCTGGCAACAGATTCGAGCATATTGGAAACACTATCCGTTCTCATATTAACGTGGAATTAAGTGGAATATACCTCAATAACAAGGACAACGAGTTATGAACAAAGGACATTTAGCGACAACGTTGGTGCTGTCATCTGCACTGTTTACTACCACAACTTGGGCAAAAGATTCTGTGTTTGTCGGGCAATTAGTCGACTTTTCTGGACCAACTGCCTATGTGAGCAAGCCTTATGGTTCTGGCGTGCGAGACGCATTGCGTTGGATTAACCAAAACGGTGGCATTAACGGTACCGAGCTCGAATTTGAAACAGTAGACATGGCGTACAAAGTACCAGTGGCGATTTCTAACTATAAACGTTGGGTGGCGCGTAAAGACATGGTTGCGCTGCAAGGTTGGGGTACGGCGGATACCGAAGCACTTATTTCGTTTGTCACCAAAGACAAAGTGCCGGTGTTCTCTGCTTCTTACTCTGGTCACTTAACTGACCCAACTGGCAAAAACCCAAAAACCGCGAAACCAGCGCCTTATAATTTCTTTTATGGTGCGTCGTACTCAGATGCGTGCCGTGCGCTAGTTAAGTGGGCGAAAGAAGATTGGGAATCTAAGGGCAATCAAGGTGCGCCGAAATTTACGCACATTGGCGATAACCATCCATTCCCGAATGCGCCAAAAGAAGCGTGTGCAGAGTACGCCAAAGAGCTTGGTTTTGATGTGCAAAACCCAGTCGTTGTGTCACTAAAACCAGGGGACTTCAAAGCGCAATGTTTGTCGCTGAAAGAGTCAGGCACCAACTACGGTTACATTGCCAATATCGGTAGCTCGGTTATCTCACTAGTGAAGTCTTGTAACACGGTTGGGACAGAGTTCCAGTACATGGCAAACATTTGGGGCGGCGACAAGCCAGTGCTTGAAGCAGCAGGCGATGGCCTTAAAGATTACGTTTTCCCAGGTATGACGGCGTTTTGGGGAGACGATAACGAAGGCATGAAGCTGGTTCGTGAGATTTCTAAGCAGTCTGAATCAGAGCCGGGCGAATTCAGAACTCACCATTACATTCGCGGTATTTGTTCTGCGTTCTATATGAAAGAAGCAATGGAGTGGGCGAAAGACAACGGTGGTATCACAGGTGAAAACATCAAGAAGGGCATGTATGTCCATGACAACTGGGTACCACAAGGCTTAGAAGGTGTTTGTGTCCCTGCGAACTGGAAACCGGAAGATCACCGAGGCACAACAACCGTGAACGTCTTTATGGGCAACAACGATGGCGGCGCAGTTGATATTAAGAAAGTATCTCAGGTGACATTGTCACGTCGTGACGATTGGCTAGGTTACTAATCTACGACTTATTAATAACAAAGCTTACTGAAAATAAGGATGGGTGAGAGAACACTCTCACCCTAGCAAGGAGTAGCTTGATGGCTGAATTAGCAACGAATATCGAACCGGCAGAAATACTGCTTTCAGTGAACAACATTGAAGTCGTCTACGACGAAGTAATACTAGTACTTCGCGGTGTGAGTTTAGAAGTTCCAAAAGGGCAGATTGTGACCTTACTGGGCGCCAACGGTGCGGGTAAATCCACAACGTTGAAAGCCATTTCTGGTTTATTGAAAACCGAAGATGGTGAAGTGACGCGCGGCGAAATCAACTTCATGGGCGAGCGTATAGACAACAAAAGCCCGGAAGAGATCGTCCGTTCGGGCATCTTCCAAGTTATGGAAGGGCGCCGAATTGTTGAAGATATGACGGTAATAGAAAATCTTCGCTTAGGCGCTTATACACGCACTGACAACGAAGTTGAACAAGACATCGAAATGGTGTTTGACTATTTCCCGCGACTCAAAGAGCGCACTGGCCTGGCGGGCTATTTGTCTGGCGGTGAGCAACAAATGTTAGCGATTGGCCGAGCGTTAATGGCTCGACCGAAGATGATTTTGTTGGACGAACCGTCTATGGGGC
>NZ_JADDYG010000092.1:95307-101699 GCF_015163535.1 Vibrio sp. OPT46
TTTCTCCGCTGCTAGTTAAAGAAGTATTCAGCATTATTAACAAGATCAACAAAGAGCAAGGCATTACCATGCTTTTGGTTGAACAGAATGCCAACTTCGCTCTTCAAGCGGCCGATTACGGTTACATCATGGAATCAGGCAAAATCGTACTAGATGGCAGCAAGCACGAATTGCTAAACAATGAAGACGTAAAAGAATTCTACCTTGGCGGCGGCGATGAAGATCGCAAGAGCTTTAAGAATCTGAAATCTTACAAACGTCGTAAGCGTTGGTTGTAAGGAGCAAGGATGAACGAACTATTTGATGCGAAAGAATCGTTGTCTCTACAGGCGCGAGAAGAGTCGCTGTTTCAACGTTTGCCAGCACTGATTGAGAATTCGAAAGCCAATAGCGAACATTACGCAGCGCATTTTTCTGAGTTAGATCCTACATTGGCAAACAATCGTGAAGGGCTTGCTCAGTTCCCGATTACACGTAAGTTCAATGTACCTAATCAGCAGCAACTTAAACCGCCGTTTGGTGGCTTAAATAGCGTTGCCATTGGTCAAATGGCGCGCGTATTCCAATCTCCTGGGCCGTTGTATGAGGCTCAAACGGATGAGGCCGATTTCTGGCGTATGGGGCGCGCGTTTCACGCTGCTGGGTTCTGTGCGGGTGATTTAGTGCATAACACGCTCTCTTACCATTTCTCTCCTGGCGGATTTATTATGGATGGTGGCGCAAGGGCTTGTGGCTGTGCGGTATTTCCGGCTGGAGTAGGCAATACCGAAGCGCAAATAGAGGCAATTAAACAGCTTCAACCTAATGGTTACACTGGCACACCTTCGTATTTGCTGACGTTGCTACAAAAGTACCAAGAGAAATACAATGAGCTGCCTAGCTTTGAGAAAGCTCTGGTCTCTGGTGAAGCGGTTACAGCAGACATGGAACAGATGTTTGAGGAAAAAGGCATTGCAGTCTTTCAAGCCTACGCAAGTGCAGAGCTTGGTTTGATTGCTTATCAAGTGTCTGGTGAACAAGGATTAGTGATTGCCGAAGATATTATTGTTGAAATCGTTGATCCTGATGGTGTTCCTGTACAACCGGGAGAAGTCGGTGAAGTCGTTGTAACCTCGCTTGATGAGAAGTTCCCGCTGATTCGCTACGCAACGGGAGATTTATCGGCATATCTAGAGACAAGTTCTGATTCTTCACGCACGAATGCACGAATTAAGGGCTGGATGGGACGAGCAGACTCCGCGGTGAAAGTAAAAGGGCTGTTTGTTTATCCGCATCAGATCCAAGAAGTCTGTCGTCGCCACGATATTAAAGGCTCCTTGAAAATTGAGCGCGATGGCTTCAACGATGCCATTACTTTCTGTTGTCATGATGTGCATGTATCAGCAGAGGACATTCAAGCAACACTCCAGTCTGTCACTAAACTGAAAGGCAATGTCCAGTTTGTACCGAACCAAGCGGAGCAGCCGTTAATCAATGATCTTCGCAGTTAACTCATTGGTGGCATAAGTGCAGTAGAAAGTGGTTGTCATAAAAAACTAACAACGTCAGACAAAAGGCTAGAAAAGGGATATCACATTGCGCTGCGTATCCCTTTATTTTTTACTACCGCAATCAGGGAGCGGGTAAATGAAACAGGCACCAATGATTAACACACAATTCTGGGATGATTTGTTTATCCGAGGCACTATGCCTTGGGATGCCCAATCGACACCTCAAGAACTCAAGGATTATCTCGACAATTCACTTCATGTAGGCCAGTCAGTGTTTATTCCTGGGTGTGGTGCCGCTTATGAACTGAGCACTTTTATTCAATATGGGCATGACGTGATCGCGATGGATTACAGCCAAGAAGCGGTAAAAATGGCGCAATCAACGTTAGGTAACTACAAAGATAAAGTCGTATTGGGTGATGTATTTAATGCCGATTTTTCTCACTCGTTTGATGTCATTTACGAGCGGGCCTTTCTCGCAGCACTACCGAGAGATATGTGGTCAGAATACTTTTCGATGGTGGATAAATTATTGCCAAGCGGAGGTTTTCTAATTGGTTTTTTCGTCATTGATGATAATTACCTATCACGCTTCCCTCCATTTTGTTTGCGAAGTGGGGAGTTGGCAGCTTTTCTAGAGCCCACGTTTGAACTTGTGAAGTCCTCAGTGGTGGCAAACAGTGTTGAGGTTTTTAAAGGCAGAGAGCAATGGATGGTGTGGCAGAAACGTTAGTCGTCAATGAGAATTCTTTAGAAAGTATTCGCGGAAACTGTCTGGTTCTTTTTTAATCGCTGAAAAGTAAGTCACAAATGTATGATATTTGGTCGATGCCATGAGCCAGAGACCGATAATAGGAAAAAGTACAAAACTAACAAAAAAAAGTTTATGTTCATCTTCAAGAAGGAATAGGCCAAGAGCGTAAACAAGGAACTGAAAGTAAATATTGATTAAGTTGATTTCTGCCGCTTTAGGTTTGCCTCTAACAATCATCATGTTTGGGATAACAAGCAGTAGAGTCATGACCCCAGCAAAAGAAAAGTTTAGAGCCAAGAAAGTATCAGTAGTTAAGTGCTCAGACGACTGGTCAATCAATATTGCCAGCAACGTTACTGCAATGCCGCCTCCCATCATAATCAAGGTAATGACTGCCACGCCAACAAGAAAAACCCAAATAGAAAGGTAATGGTTGTCAAAAAACTCTTCTGCCTTCAATCTTTTAAACCTCATCGATACATACTGTGAAATAACAGAGGTTACTTCAATCTATTCCTGTTGAGGGGATACTCACATAGGAAGAATACGTATGTAAAATATCAATAAGCGTTAGTTTTAAAGGCGGGAGTTACCCCCCATAATAGGTCGAAAGGTATTTCAGAATGGCTTAGTCATTGTTGTGTGACCATGTGTAACGAATGACAGGCTGAGCAGACTGCCGCGACGAGTTCCATATTCTCTCCTGGCGCTAATATCCCATCACCAGCTGATTTGACCTCCACTTCAGATGAAACAGTATTCCAATCTGGTGGCGTAGGGTTTTGGGTTGCTAGCCATGCAATGATTGCGGCTCACGCACCCGGGTCTTTTACGCCGGGAAAGACCATGTTTGTGCCCGGAGCAAACTCCGGTGGTGACGCCAAAAAAAGCATCCAGTTTTTCTGCGTCCCATTGACCTTGATGCTGTTTGATGGCTTCGCTGTAATTGACGCCGGCAATATCACGCTCTGCTAAGCCCCAAAGAGGCGGCGGCCCCACAAACACTTCCTCCATTTTTCAAACTGGTGACAAGCTTTACACACCATCGCTTGCTGTTCGCCTGCGGCTATCAACTCGTCAGTGTTTGCTAAGGCTGAGTAACTTAACAGCGCGAGAAAAGTAAACGAGAGCGGGAAAACCCGCTTATTTAAGAATGTTGCTTTCACTGTTATTCCCCCTTCATGTTTAACCCTTAACAATCAGCGCGATTCGGTGGAAGGTGTTGTTGAGGTAACCTTTCGGGTTCCATGCGATAGCAAAAGGTTGGCCCACCTCTTGGTCATCAGTCGCTTTTGCCCAAACTTCGTAGTAGCCCGCTTTGGGGAATGTCACTTTGGCGTTGAACGTCTGCCAAGCGCTGTCATTGGCTGGGGCTGCGAGTTCTGCATCCATCCATGTTGCGCCAAAATCAATCCTTTCTCGCTGAACTACCGAGAGACCAGTGGCCAGATTACTTTGCTATGGTGGATAAATTGCTGCCAAGAGACGGTTTGTTAATTGGTTATTTCGTTATAGATGATAAGTACCACTCTCGCTTCCCTCCATTTTGTTTGCGAAGTGGGGAGTTGGAGGGTTATCTAGAACCGACGTTTAAGCTTGTGGAAGCCTCAGTGGTGGCAAACATTGTTGAGGTTTTTAAAGGTAGAGAGCGCTGGATGGTGTGGCAGAAAAGTTGCCGTATTTAAACGCTATGGCATCAAATAATGAATACAAAATCAGCGTCACATAATGCATCTTTTAAAGACAATTATTCTTGTGGTAACGATAAGTGTTGTGAATTGGCGAAGTTGTGAGAAGTGTAGATCATGTCCTTTGAAAACATAAGGATATATAATATGGACAAATCATTTTCTCTCATCGATAAGCCTACCTTCTTAGGCTCACTCTTTCTTTTACTCAGCGTCGTTATACCCTTAATTTTATTTCCCACACAAGGTGCGGATTGGATAGCTTCGGCCAAATTTTTCATGACCGATAAGCTTGGTGTGTTATACCTCGCACTGGGTATCGCAGCAATGTGTTTTATGATTTACACCGTGTTCAGCGATCTTGGCCAAATCAAACTTGGTGAAGCCGACGAGCAACCAGAATTTGGTAACGCCTCATGGGCTGCAATGCTATTTTGTGGAGGTATTGGCGCAAGTATTCTGTATTGGGGGTGTATCGAGTGGGCATACTACTATCAATCACCACCATTTCAGTTGGAAGCAGGCAGTGAAGAAGCCATTCGCTGGGCCGCGACTTATGGTCTGTTTCACTGGGGACCGATCGCTTGGTCAATTTACCTTATTCCTGCTCTGCCTATCGCTTACTTCTTTTATGTACGCAAACAACCTGTTTTGAAAATCTCTAGTGCGTTAATGCCTGTATTAGGAAAAAAGCGCGCAAACGGTGGTATTGGCAAGTTTATTGATGTGCTGTTTATTTTTGGTATGTTGGGTGGCGCGGCGACTACGCTTGGCTTAGCAGCGCCTCTTATCAACGGTGGTCTACATCATATCTTCGGTCTTCCAAACAATACCTTCAGCCAAGTGGCTGTATTACTTCTCTGTACTGCGATTTTTGGTTACTCCGCGTATGCAGGGCTTGAGAAGGGGATCAAATTCCTTAGTAACATTAACTTCTGGGGTGCGATGGGCTTGTTACTCTTTGTACTCGCCCTTGGGCCAACCGTGTTCATGTTAGAAACAGGCTTAGATTCTATTGGTCGTATGTTGTCTAACTTCTTTGTTATGGCTACCTGGGCGGAGCCGTTTGGTGGTTATGGTGAGTTTACAGATACACACTTCCCGCAAGACTGGACTATTTTCTACTGGGCATGGTGGTTAGTCTTTGCTCCTTGTATGGGATTGTTTGTTGCGCGTATCTCGCGTGGAAGAACGATCAAACAGATGGTCGTAGGTTCTATATTTTACGGTTCTTTAGGTTGTTTCTTATTCTTCATTGTTTTAGGTAACTATGGTTTATCGTTGCAATTGACGGGTGAGCTTGATGTCATCGCAATCCTCAACGAATCAGGCGCGCCAGCGGCTATTTTTGCAACGTTAGACACATTACCGTTAGGGCCAATCGTTATTGGTGTTTTTACACTATTGTGTATCATTTTTACGGCGACTTCGTTTGACTCTATCTCGTACATTCTTGCGTCTGTGGTTCAAAATGATGTGACGGAAGAACCGATGCGCTGGAACCGTTTGTTCTGGGCGTTTACTTTGTCTTTTCTGCCAACCGTTCTAATGTTCATGGGAGGTTTATCGACATTACAAACCGCTGCGATCGTGGGCGGTTTACCGTTGTTAGTTATCTCGGTGATGTTGATGGTGTCCTTTGTTCGCGCGGCGAGCCTAGATATTAAACATCAAGCAGAATACGAAGAGCCAACCATTAACATTGAAGAACTGCCGGAAATTGACCCTTGGTCAACAGAGGGAATGGCTTTGGCGAAATTTGAGCGCTTTAAAGACTTAGCTCAACAGGCGGCTGAAGAAGAGCGCGAAGCAATGGCGGCCCTGATGAGCATGCGTAAGAGAATTCGCGCATTTGCCTTAGAACACAGCTGTGAATCTGGATTTTCGGACCATCATTTACCAGAAGAGATGCAAGCAGAGCTACAGCAACTAACCGAAGCGCTTGAGTTGGCTCAACAGAAGAAGCAAGAACTGTCTGAACAAGCCCAAGAATCTCGAATGGAGTTTAATCATGTGTTATTAGGCGGCGCGTCGGCAGGTTTAGCAACGTCGCAGGCTTAAGAACAGACACACAAGAGCCGAGTACAAACTCGGCTCTTTTTTGGCGTGGATACCTTACAGTTAAAAATTCTGCTCAGTCAGTGTTAATGCTTATACTATTTTAGGTTGACCATCTGATGCGGTGGCACCGCCGTCTACAGGTAGGTTTACGCCATTAATGAAAGATGCGTCATCACTTGCCAAGAAAGTCACGACAGACGCAATTTCTTCAGGTTCGGCTGCTCGGCCAAGCGCAATGCGCTCATTGAATTTATCGCGGATTTCCTGCAGCCAGCCGTTCGTCATGTTGGTTTTTACTAAGCTTGGGCATACGGCGTTAATTCTTACCCCATCCGCACCATGGTCCAATGCCATCGCTCGGGTAAGGTTCACCACTGCGCCTTTACTCGCGCAATAGAA
>NZ_JADDYG010000092.1:101787-103578 GCF_015163535.1 Vibrio sp. OPT46
AACCTTTCGTTTTTAAGAGTTCAGGCAAAGCAAACTTCGCGCAATAAACAACACCATCAATGTTTACACCAGAGATCTTCTTCCAGTCTTCCACACTACCTTCAATCACGGAACCAGGGACATGTACGCCAGCATTGTTTACTAAAATATCCAGTTTACCGAAACGGGTAACAACACCAGAAATCAGTGCTGCGACTTTGTCTGGGTCAGAAACATCAATAGAATGCGCAGACACACGCTGTTTATCAAAGCCCTCAACGGCGTTTGCCAACTGCTCTTCATTCCAATCGGCAAGAGCGACGTTTGCGCCTTCTTCATACAAACGTTTTGCGATGGCCAAACCAATGCCATTGGCAGAGCCAGTCACGAGTGCGACTTTATTTTTTAATCCTCTCATGCGATTTCTCCTTCGAAACCTACAAAAACGGGATCTTGATTTTTCTCTGTGCGCGGCAACATCAGTTTGTCGTTGTCGCTGTAATCTACGGGGATAGCCACCACTGCTGGCCCTTCAACGTCCATGGCTTTATTCAATGTCGGTAGCAATTCGTGTTGACTAGTCACTGCGAAGCCTTTCGCGCCAAATGATTCGGCGTAGGCCTTGAAATCAATTGGTCCAAATTTCACACCAGAGCAGCGCTGATATTTGTTGATCTCTTGCATTTCTACCATGTTGTAGGCGTTATCAACCCACACAATATGGACGATATTGCAGTTCAGTCTAACCGCGGTTTCTAACTCCATGCTCGATTGCATAAAACCGCCGTCTCCTGATATCGATACCACTTTGCTACCAGGTTTTAGTAGGCTGGCACCAATGGCCCATGGTAGTGCAACGCCCATCGTTTGTTGGCCGTTAGACACCAGCATTTGGCGAGCTCGAAAACAGCTTAAGTAACGAGCGATCCAGATGTGGAAGCTCCCCATATCAAGGCATAGCGTGGTATCCGGTGTGATGATAGATTGCATAGCTTTTATTAGCGCCAGTGGATGAAATCCTTGCTTGTTATAGACATTGGGATAGGTTTTGATCACTTGCCGTTGCAGTGCTACCTCTTCCAGTACTGAAAGTGCCGTTGGGGAAAGGCGAGCATATTCAGAGATATAGCTGCCCATCTTGTCTAATGACTGCGCAATGTTTCCGACGATTTCAACACAAGGCTGATAATTAAGTTGGTATTCTGCTGGTTCAATATCGAGGTGAATCACTGGGTTGCGGTGGCTGTTCCAAAGCTCAGGGTCATACTCTATTGGGCTAAAGCCGATGGTGAGAATTAAATCGGCGTCCCGCAGTAAAACATCGCCAGGTTGGTTATTAAACAAACCGACACGCCCAGCAAAGTGATGATAGTAATTGATGTCTACCGTGCCGGCGGCCTGGTAAGTGCCGACAACGGGTAGCTGCGTATTTTGAAGAAACCGAGCGATAGCAGCAGCGTTTTGACTGCGGCTCGCGTGAAGGCCAAGTAAAACCACACAGCGCTTTGCTTTACTGATTCGACTGACCGCTTCTTCGATTGCTGCGATGTCTGCGCAACCAGGCTGTGTGTAAGGCGAGGGGACAATAATGTCCGTTTGGGTTTCCTCGGATAAAACATCTTGGGGGAGACTCAAAAAGCAAGCCCCAGGGCGACCTGACTCTGCGATACGAAATGCGTTCGCCATGATCTCGCTTGCGGCGTCCACATGCTGCACTTCAGCACTGAACTTGGTTATAGAGCGAAAAATACTGACGGTATCCATGCTCTGGTGTGTTTGTTTTTGCTGGTCAGTTCGTTTCACCGCGCCACC
>NZ_JADDYG010000092.1:103634-111444 GCF_015163535.1 Vibrio sp. OPT46
GATAGCAATCAGCGGATCGCCTTCGGAGTTTGCTGTTGCCACCCCCGTAACTAGATTTCCACAGCCTGGGCCTGACGTAACCATTGTGACGCCTGCTTTACCGGTTAGTCTTCCCATAACGCCAGCCATAAACGCGCCGTTAGCCTCGTGACGTACCGGAATCATTTGGATGTTAGTGTCTTCAATCGCATCGAACAGTCGATCGATTTTTGCACCAGGAATACCGAAAATGTACTTAATGCCGAGAGACTCTAGCTGTTGAGCGATCAACTGAGCTCCATTTTTATTTGAAGGTTTGGATTGCATTTGTTGTCCTTATTATTTGCCTGACTTTGTTACTTTTCCGCCTTTTCTATGGCGGTATTTATATCTTCCGGAGCCAAATTGGCGTTGAGGAAGTCTGTCGATACTGGGGTATCAATCACTAGCCGTGAGACTTTGCCAATCTGGAGGAACCCTGACGAAATGCTGTAATCCTGGATATGACCACCTCCTTGGCGGTCATCGGTAATAAAGTGTTCGTGATAGCCGGGCACATTAATGCCAGTCGTGTATTTAGGACTGCGAAAGCCGGCGACCACGCCTTGCTTATGCGTGAAGCGGAATGTTGGTTGTTCTTTGACCACTTCAAGCATTGGCCGATAAGGGCGTGTTTGTTTAGGTACGGTACGAGTACGAACTGAATCGAAAACGCCATCAATGCGCACTGCGCAAAATAGGTTATCGCTTGGAACCAGGTCGTCTATGAGGCTATGGACTTCATGACGTGACATGCGCGATGTCAGTGGCAGCTCGATATCAGGCTTAAAAAAAGTCATGACAGCAAAGGGCGTTTTTTGCGCCAGGTCTGCCGGGTTTGCGGAGCCATCCGACTTGAGTTGAAAAACTTCCTTATCAAACGCAATCAACTCACCATCCAATTCATTGAACGTACCTAAACCAAAATCCCCATGTTTCAGCAGTTCTTCTATGGTTGTCGAGCCTTCGTAAACACCAGCGATCAAAGCACTCATTAACGAAGTCTGATAAATCTCACCATCTCCGGTAACATGATGGTATTCAGAAAATTCTTTCGCTACTTCAAGCGAACAAGCGCATAGAGGGTTATAAAATCCACGCATGAGTAAGACCAGTTATGCAATGAAGAGTATATTTAGATTGACTTCTACACGGTGCTAAATCCAATATAAAAAAGATTTATTTTGATATGGAAAATATATGGAATTTCGCTACCTGAAGTATTTTGTCGCGGTCGCCGAGACTCGTCACTTTACCCGAGCAGCTGAACAGTTAGGGATTGCGCAACCTCCTTTGAGTCAACAAATCAAAAAGCTAGAGCACGAGCTTGGCGTGGACTTATTTAAGCGCTTGTCTAGAGGAGTAGAACTGACCCATGCAGGGCAAGTCTTTTATTTGGATGCGGTAAATATTCTTGCTGATGTGGAACGCGCTAAAGCAAAAGCCCGACAGATTGCCCGTGGTGAAAATACGCAGGTTAAAATTGGGTTCGCGACGTCAACATCAACCTGCATTAAGGTATTGGAGAGGATTGGGCGTATTCAAGAGAATGGGGTTCATTTACAGACGGCGGAACTATCAATGCCAGAGCTTGCCACTCAGTTAAAAAGCAAACAACTTGATCTCGCAATCATGCGGCTACCCTGTTACGCCAGTGAGCCTTTTGAGCATAAGGTGTTGTTTAACGACCCGTTTGTCGCAGTGATTCCGGCGGGCCACGAACTGGCAAAATATCCCTGTATCCAGATGAAACAGTTGAGAGGCCATAAAATTTTACTGTTTCCACGAGAGACGGGACCCGCATTGTTTGATGGCATGAGCACACTTTTTGCCGACGCAGGAGTAAGGCTCGAACCACAGTTCGCAGCACCGCAACTTCGTACGACGATTGCCATGGCGCAGGCCGGGTTAGGTATCGCTCTCGTACCGCGCTCACTGGCTGAACATCTCGATGATTCCGCGACAGTCGCCGAGATTGATGATATCCCTCTCACTAGTCGTGTTGTTGTTGCTTGGGAGGCATCTAATCTCAATAAACAAGCGTTAAAAGTAGCCATGCACATCGGTCATGTAGAGGCTTAAAGATGAGTCATCGAATTGGCTCTGATAGCCACAGGCAAATGTGATACTCTCACTCGTTATATGCAAAGCTATGCTTTGGTTGAATAGACAAATCTTACTCAACGAATAGAACTTACTGAGGATGTACCAATGATATACGCTGCGGTCTTTGATATGGACGGGTTGCTGATTGATTCAGAACCTTTGTGGAAGGAAGCGGAAAAGCAGGTGTTTTCATCAGTTGGTGTCCAAGTGACCGAAGTGCTGTCAAAGCAGACTGCAACTATGACGACAGGTGAAGTAACAAGGTTTTGGTATGAACGTAATCCTTGGCAAGAAAAGAGCCTAGAGGAAGTAGAGAATGCTGTTGTGGATAAAGTGGAGGCATTAATAATTGAAAAAGGATGCGAATTAGAGGGTGTTACAGAAACACTCAAATTGCTTAAGGAAAAAGGGTTTAAGATAGGGTTGTCTACTAATTCACCTTATCAACTCATTCCCATCATTTTGAACAAACTCGGTATTGCCAGTTACTTTGACGCGATATCATCGTCAGACGATGTAGAGCAGGGTAAGCCAGAGCCAGATGTCTACCTTTCAACAATCAATAAACTAGGTGTAGATTCAAGTAACTGTATTGCCTTTGAAGACTCTTATTCGGGTATGCTTGCGGCAACACGAGCAAACATAAAAACAGTCGTGATACCTCAACCTGATAAGTTCTACCAAGAGTTTAATGAAGCCAGTCTAAAGCTGCAAAAGCTATCAGAGTTTAATGAAAGCCATTTGGCGAGTTTAATGGACTTGAATTTGAAAGCAACACTTGCACCAACACCGCATGAAAGTTTTTTAGAAGAAGGACTTGATTGTGAATAGCCGGTCGCTGAAAAAATACCTACTGCCAATGTTCTTATTGGTTTTACCTATAGAATCATTCGCAAAAGATACAACTATGTTGGACGAGCTCAATAATCGATTTGTTACATTTGAAAGGCGATTTGATGATTGTATCAACTCTGCTTCTCAAAGTGATATGAGTGAAAACATTGTCAGTCAGATTCAAGCGCTTAATATTGATTTTGAAATTTCGGTTGGCTATTTATACAAACAATCACTTTATTTATGCTCTGATGATGAATTCAGTGATTTAGCAAGAATTATCATGATAATTGAAACCTCCGATAATGATGGATTGCAATTATCAAAGGCAAAAGCTAGTCAAATTAGAAAGCTACTTTTTAGCAAAGTGGATTTACGTTTAGAGTCGAAGTTTCAAAGTTTACCGCAAGATAAAAAGGAAGCATTACTGAGCATTGCGAAAAAGCTTGAACCTTTTGATCTCGTAAGCATGCATGAACGACTTCAGGCAATGTAGACTTATGAAAGAATGTTTTGAGTAGATTCTTAACGCTTGGCTTTTTCATTAAGATTGAGTATTAGGTTCAACGCCTCTAGCTCTTACACAAGATCTAGAGGCATCCATTTTTTATTGACTTAAAAATGCCGCGCTAAGATTTTAACCCTGCAGCGGTCATCATGACGCGAAATAACATAGACACTAACCCTAATGCAGCGACGCTAACGACCCAAATTCCAACCATCCACGCCCATTGGCGGCACCAATTTTTGACTTTCATACTCACTCCTTATCAACTCGTTAATGGTACGCTTCGTCTTCTTTCACTTTTCCAGAGAAGACGTAATAACTCCAAAAGGTGTAAGCCAGAATGATCGGGATGATGATCACCGCTCCAACGAGCATAAAGCGCTGACTGCTTGCAGGAGCCGCTGCTTCCCATATTGATATGCTAGGAGGAATGATATTTGGCCAGATACTGATGCCAAGCCCTGCGAACCCGAGAATCACGATCACTAGCGCCATCACGAAAGGGCTGCGCTCTTTACGCTTTTTAACGGAGTCAGCAATCTTCAAACATACCAGTCCAGTAATGACTGGTACGGGCAGTAAGTAGAACAAATTCGGCAGAGAAAACCATCTTTCCGCAATGGTAGGGTAAGCAAGTGGAGTCCAAGCGCTCACAATGACTAATGCGGAGATCATCGCCAGTAGTGTTTTATTAGTGAAGCGGTACATCGTGTTTTGCAGTGCACCTTCCGTCTTCATGATGAGCCATGTGCTACCGAGCAGCGCGTACGTTGCGACTAAACCCAAACCGCAAAAGATGGGAAAAGGGGTAAGCCAGTCTAGTTGGCTACCTACGAAGACGCGGTTTTCCACCGCAAAGCCTTGAATTACCGCGCCAACAACGATGCCTTGGAAAAACGTGGTTAAAATCGATCCGACCATAAAAGAGCGATCCCAGAACTTTAAGTGGCTTTCCAATGCTTTAAAGCGAAACTCAAATGCGACTCCACGAAAGATCAAAGCAATCAACATCAACGTTAAAGGGATGGTTAGCGCTTCAATAATCACCGCGTAAGCCATCGGAAAAGCGCCAAATAGAGATGCGCCTCCAAGCACAATCCAAGTTTCGTTACCGTCCCAAACTGGCGCGACACTGTTGACCATGACGTCTTTTTGTTTTTCATCCTTGATGAAGGGCATCAGTATTCCAATACCCAAATCGAAGCCGTCCATGATGATGTACATCAAAGTGGCAAAAACGATGATCGCGAACCAAATCACGGATAAATCAAAATGCATATTCTCTACCTTAACTTTGTGACAAATTCTAGATGCGGCCTGAAACGGTCGTCATGTCGTGCTCATCGTGCTCGATTGCATCGGGGCCTTTCTTGATTTGGTGGATCATGTAGTAATACCCAAAACCAAACACCAAGCTGTACACAACAAGGAAACACAGCAGGCTGATGCTCATTTGTAGGTCTCCGTGTGCAGAAACCGCATCACGCGTTTTTTGTACGCCATACACGACCCAAGGTTGCCGACCAACCTCTGTCGTAAACCAGCCAGCGAGTATTGCGATAAGACCAGATGGCCCCATAAACAATGAAAACTTGAGGAACCAACGCGAAGTATAAAGCGTGTTCTTTTTTCGTAACCATATGCTGTAGAAGCTTTGAAAAATCATCAGAAGTCCTAGCCCGACCATGATTCGAAATGACCAAAAGACGATAGGTGAGTTCGGTCGTTCCTCTTTCGGGAAGTCTTTCAGCGCCGGGATTGGCTCAGTTAAACTGTGGCGTAGGATCAAACTTCCTAAAACAGGAATTTCTAAGGCATAGTCTGTGCGTTCTTGTTCCATGTTTGGCATGCCGAACAATATCAATGGGGTTGGTTTGCCATCGCTGTTATCCCAATGTCCTTCGATGGCAGCGATTTTGGCGGGCTGGTGTTCCAGAGTGTTTAGCCCATGCACATCGCCAATCACGGCTTGGAGTGGCGCAAGGAACACTAAGATCCCGAGCGACATCGAAAACATGGTTTTTACCGAAGTCGATTGATTGCCTCTCAATAAATGCCAAGCGGCTGACGCGCCTACAAAGAGTGCTGAACTGACAAAAGCTGCGACGCTCATGTGCGCCAAACGATAAGGAAATGAAGGATTGAAAACGATAGCAAACCAGTCAGTTGGCACCACACGTCCGTCGACAATTTCATAGCCTTGTGGCGTTTGCATCCAACTGTTGGAGGCGAGAATCCAGAACGTCGAAATGATCGTGCCTAACGCCACCATCGAGGTTGCAAAAAAGTGCAGCTTTTCGCCGACGCGACGCCACCCAAACAGCATTACGCCAAGAAATCCGGCTTCGAGAAAGAAAGCCGTTAACACTTCATAAGTCAGTAATGGGCCAGTGATAGAACCAGCGAAGTCGGAGAAACCACTCCAGTTGGTGCCGAATTGATAGGCCATGACAAGACCAGATACAACACCCATTCCAAAGTTAACCGCAAAAATTTTCGACCAGAAGTGATAGAGCTTTTGGTAATCGGGATTGCGTGTTTTTAGCCATAAGCCTTCCAGCACGGCGAGATAGGTGGCCAAACCTATGGTGATAGCGGGGAAAATAATATGAAAGGATACCGTAAAGGCGAACTGTATCCGTGCAAGCATAAATGCGTCGAGGCCAAACATTAAACTTCCTTTGATCTTTTAAGTTTTATGAGAGAGCTATTTTAAGAGGAGCGGAATGAGGGAAGTAGGTACAGACAGTGACTATAAACCTATAACAGATTAAATATTGAAGTGTTATTATTTTGAATTCGGCTTTAGGGAAGGGGATTTGCGTTTGGCGAAGTATCAAGAGTTAGTGGAACAGCTTAAAAGGCAGATAAAATCGGGGATATGGCATCCGGGTGACAAGCTGCCTTCGCTGCGTCGCCAATCTGAACACTCGGGTTTGAGCTTGATGACGGTGTTGCACGCGTATCAAATTCTGGAATCTCAAGGCTGGGTAACGTCACAGCCGCGATCTGGTTATCGAGTCGCGCCCAATATTAAGAGCTCAAATGAACCCCAAGCGCCAGCCGCGGTTTCGTGGACAGAGCAGGTAGACATCAATGAGTTTATCTTTGATGTTCTGCAGGCGAGTAAAAATCCATCCATGATCAATTTTGGCTTTGCCTATCCAGACCCAAGTTTGTACCCACGCTATCACGTGAATCGGGCGATGAGCGCAGCCGCTCGCAATATGCCGATTTCCACCACCTTTGATAACTTACCGCCGGGAAACGAACAATTACGCACCATCATCGCGAAGCGTTATGCTGCGAAAGGCATTGAAATTTCACCCGATGAAATTGTCATTACGGCAGGCGCGCTGGAGGCGTTAACGCTCAGTTTGCAAGCTTGTACAAGACCGGGAGATTGGGTGGTTGTGGAGTCGCCTGCCTTCTATGGCGCATTGCAATCCTTAGAGCGGTTAGGTTTGAAAGCGCTCTCAGTAAGAACAGACCCAGTCACGGGTATTGACCTAGACTCATTGGAACGAGCGCTGCAAACACACGATGTGAAAGCGTGCTGGCTTATGTCGAACTTCCAGAATCCTCTGGGTTTTACGCTCTCCAACGAGAAAAAACAAAAGCTGATTGAACTGACACAGCGATATAACGTGCCAGTAATTGAAGATGATGTGTACAGCGAACTGCATGCAGGGAATGACTCGGTTTATCCACTAAGAATGTTTGATGACACGGGCAATACCATGTTGTGCTCCTCGTTTTCAAAATCATTAATCGCAGGGCTACGTATTGGTTGGGTTGCGGCGGGAAAGCGGGCGCTAGAGGTACAAAAGTTACAGTTAATGAGTACATTAGCGACGAGTGCACCAGTGCAAATGACATTGGTGCACTATTTAACAAGCCGCAATTATGAATCGCATTTGAAGCAGTTACGGAAAAAGCTGTTTGAACGTAAAAGTAAGATGACGGATCTGCTTAATGAGCTGTTACCTGAAGAAGTCAACGTGTTAAGCCAAAGCGGCGGGTACTTTATTTGGTTAGAGCTTCCCAAGCATATCGACGGCTTGCAGATATATCGAGAAGCGCTAAAAGGTAATATCAGCATCGCACCGGGAAAGATGTTCAGCCTGACAGAACAATACGATCACTGTATTCGTCTTAACGCTTCTTTTGAGCTCAATGACAAATATGTTCATGCTCTCAATCTGCTCGCTAATATTATTCGCGAGCATTTGGCGAAATAGCGACTTTCTTCAGTTTTTTGGTTTAATGGAGCGCGCCGGATTTCCAACAACTCGATCGCCCGGCGCAACGTCTTTGGTTACGACAGAGCCAGCGCCGACGACG
>NZ_JADDYG010000092.1:111468-119059 GCF_015163535.1 Vibrio sp. OPT46
AACGTCTTTGGTTATGACAGAGCCAGCGCCGACGACGGCCTCATCGCCAATGGTCACGCCTGGCAGTATGATTGCGCCCCCACCAATCCAAACGTTATTGCCAATTTTTACCGGTTTGGCGATCTCATCTCCGGCTAAGCGTCTTTGCGTATCGAGTGAATGAGCGGCTGTGTAAATTTGCACTCTAGGCCCAATCATGACGTTCGCGCCAACCTCAACCTGTCCATTGTCCAGAATAATGGCATCCCAGTTGATGTAGGTGTTTTCTCCGATGGACAAGTGACAACCGTAGGTAAGTTGTAGCGGTGGCTCTATACAGGCGCTATTTTTTAATTGGACGCCCATTTCCGCCAATAGTTGTCTACGGATATCTGGGTTTGGTTCGTGGTTAAACTGGAAGACAAGCTGCGCAGTTTTGGCGCGCATTAGCTTTAGTTCTTCATCCAGACAATTATAGGTTTCTCCAGAGCGCATCCGAGTCAGTTCTGACATAACAATCATTCCATCAATATAAATTGCAATAAGGTGCATAATAATAAGTGAGAGTGATTCGAAGTGAAAATTTGACGCTTAAAAATCAGAAAGTTATCACTGATTTGCCTTGCGTATCCAGTTGGTTGATTGGCTCGTTTAGTTCACAAAGACGTGCTCCCTAAATGGCTTAATCGGTTGAAGCCAAAGTGGGAAACCACTCGAAGCGTTTTACGTAGATTACAATATAGTTAATAAGAAGAACTTAGTTGAGCCGCTTGCGCTATCGATTGGGCTAAAATTATAAGACTTATGCGCTCTGGCTTGCTGGCAACGATGAATCAAGAGTGAGCACTTTATGTTCGAACGGGTCATTTCATTTTTAGAAACAACACTGTTTACCTTTAACGAACAACCTATCACGTTGTGGGCGATATTGATGGTGCCGACATGGGTCATTGTCGCTTTATGGTTATCCAAAATTTTGATCAAAACCGTTACGTCAAGAATGTCTTCATCGGGGAAAGACCCAAACGTGATTCATTTGGTTAAACGGATATTATTTGTCATCGCTCTCGCCATTATTTTTATGACCACACTTTCGATGATAAATGTGCCAATTACCGCGTTTGCCTTTCTGTCTGGTGCCATCGCTATCGGCTTCGGTTTTGGTGCGCAAAACATCATTAACAACTTCATAAGTGGCTGGATTTTGATTGGTGAAAAGCCAATCCGAATTGGGGACTTTTTAGAGGTTGAGGGCGCCAAAGGCACTGTCGAGCAAATAAATACACGCTCAACGAGAATCAGACGAACCGATGGTGTTCATATGCTCATACCCAACAGTCAGTTGATTGAGAACGTGGTGATCAACTGGACGTTATGCGACAGATTAGTTCGTGGCTCGGTCGTCGTCGGTGTCGCGTATGGGAGCGATGTCAAACAGGTTGCAGCCTTAATGGCGGAAGTGACTTCGCAGCAAGCGCAAGTTCTGAGTTCGCCAGCGCCAGATGTGTTTTTTCAAGACTTTGGTGACAATGCTTTGATCTTCGAATCTTATTTTTGGATTAACTCAACGGTTGAGGGCGGTATTCGCTCGGTCGCAAGTGCCATGCGTTTTGAAATCTACGAAGCTTTCGAAAAGCACGGCATTGAAATCGCGTTTCCACAACGAGATGTGCACATTGATGGGCAAATCAAGTTGTCTAGGGAGAGAAACGGATAGGGCGATAAGCGGTATTGGTGTTCTTATCTTGGTGTCGAGTAACCATAGCGAGGCGGTCACAACACGGATTCACCTCGCTAGAAACCAGTTTGAAGGCGTTATTGGTTGTCCCACATGACTTCGCATTCTTCTTTGATTGCTGATTTTAGCAACTCAATCAGTGGAAACGCTCTGCGTCCTAGGCTTACCGCGGGCTCTGCTTGTTCTTCCTCTTCGTCTACATCAGTAGGGAGGTTTTCTTCAGCTGCATTTTTCGCAGATAGAGCAGAAGTTAATCTTGATAGCGCGTCAGGAACATCTTGAGCGGAAATTGATCCCGGCACCGTGCCGCTGTGACCCATCATTTTGAGCATATCTAATGCAATATCACCAAACATTGTGACGTTTGAGTGGCTTCGACAACGAAATGTTATGAGCATTTACCTGATCCTGTTTTATATGTTCGCTTTGAAACTAAATTGTAGCTGAAATCAGACACTAATTAATGTGATGAAGACCGTTGAGCGTTAAGGTTTTTATGAGTAACAATAAAAAACGGGCACGTACGTCTGCATGCCCGATGAAATACATTACCTGATTGGTTGTTGATGATTTACAAGCTATACGGATCGCCCAGAGCTAATGCGACCCTAGAAGCAGGAGACTTTCCTAACGCACGGCAAATTTGCCAACCCGCTTCATTGATGACGCCAAGGTCAACGCCTGTTTCAATCCCAAGTTGCTCACACAGATAAAGTACATCTTCCGTTGCAACATTGCCACTGGCTCCTTTCGCGTAAGGGCAGCCGCCGAGCCCCGCTACTGCGCTATCAATGGTGTTGATGCCCATTAACAAGGCTTGGTAGATATTGGCTAATGCTTGTCCATAAGTGTCATGAAAATGTACTGCGAGCGCGTCTTTTGGTAGTAGCGTTAACAACGAATCCAGCATGGCGACAACGCGATTAGGCGTTGCTTTACCGACAGTATCACCGAGCGAAATCTCATAACATCCCATATCAAACAACGTATTGGCGACCTTGGTAGTTTGCTCTGGCTTGATTACTCCCTCATATGGACACACCATGGTACAAGACAAGTACCCGCGTACAGGAATGTTGTGCTGGTTCGCCAATTCGATAACGGGTTCAAATCGAGCGAGACTTTCGGTAATGCTGCAGTTGATGTTCTTCTGGCTGAACGTTTCTGAAGCGGAGCCAAACACCGCAATTCGCTTTACACCGCTTTCCAGCGCACGTTCTAACCCTGCGAGATTTGGTGTGAGCGCGCTATAAACCACTTCAGGCTTTTTTGAGATACCAGCAAACACCTGATCGGAATCGGCCATTTGAGGCACCCACCTTGGAGAGACGAAAGATCCCGCCTCAATATGCTTTAAGCCACTGCTGCTTAGTTGGTTAATCAAACGGATTTTATCAACCAGCGTCACTGCCGTTTCATTTTGCAGACCATCACGAGCGCCGACTTCGACGATATTAACCTTCGCTGGTAGCATATTCGCGCTCCTTATCTTCACTGACGTTATCCGATATCAAAGACAAATTCAGCAGTATGGAACCGTGCTGTACTTGGTCCCCGTGCTGATAAAACAATTCGTCGACTGTTGCTGCGACCGGAGCCGTGATGGTGTATTCCATTTTCATTGCTTCGAGTACCAAAAGCGGATCGCCCGCCGCCACTTCGTCACCTTTAGCCACCATAACTGCTGAAATTATGCCGTTGAGTGGTGCGGTTGGACTTAGTTCATCATCTACATCTTTTGCAGAGTCAAAGTTAGGTTGATGAGCGAACGTGCGCTGCTGACCAAGATAAAATAGTGTTGTTCTTTGTTCATCGCTAAGTGCATTAAAGGTGTAACGCACATTATCAATATCGACGATAATCTGGTTGTCACTTTCAAGCAGGATGACCTGATGCAGCTCCTCACCACATCGGACAGTGAAGTGAGATCCTGTATCTTGCGATGATTGTTGCAAACGTACCTGATGGTTGGCATTGGCATCCGTGAAGTTAAATCGGTAAACGTTGTCAACTGACAGTCTAAAACCTCGTCTGGTTGGCGCGGGTAACGTTGAGCTGTCTGATTTTGAAATGAGATCATTCCGGTGAGCAACCGCCGCCAATGTAAGCCAGATTGAATCCGACACGTCTTGCTGCTCATTTATGCCTTGTTGATGTGTTACGAGGAAACCTGTATCGAGCTCAATCTCGGCAAAGGCTGGCTGCGAAATAATACTGTGCAGATAACCAATGTTTGTCGTTACTCCACGTACGTGATATTGAGTTAACGCCTGCTTAAGCTGCTTTAGTGCGATATCACGAGTTTGCCCCCAGACGATCAGTTTGCTGATCATTGGATCGTAATATTCGCTGATGCTATCGCCTTGGGTAACACCACTATCAACGCGTACGCGCGCTAGGCGCACATTACTGTCTGATACGGGTTCTTTTAAGTAGTCAATGCGGCCAGTCGACGGCATAAAGTCATTGTCTGTATCTTCTGCGTAAATTCGCAGCTCAATTGAATGGCCGTCGTGGGTGATTTCAGATTGCGAAATAGGTAAATGCTCGCCAGCTGCGACTTTGAATTGCCACTCCACCAAATCAACGCCGGTGATCAATTCAGTGACAGGGTGCTCAACTTGCAGACGGGTGTTCATCTCCATGAAGTAGAATTGACCTCGGCTATCGAGTAAGAACTCCACCGTGCCAGCGCCAACATAGTCGATCGCTTGAGCGGCCTGAACCGCAGCTTCACCCATTTGTTTACGCAGTTCATCACTAAGACCGGGAGCTGGTGCTTCTTCGACTACTTTTTGGTGACGGCGTTGAATGGAGCAATCGCGATCAGAAAGATAGACACAGTTGCCATGTTGGTCAGCAAATACCTGAACTTCAACGTGGCGAGGCTGCAATATACATTTTTCGATTAGAAGCTGCTTATCGCCAAAGCTTGAAAGTGCTTCACGCTGCGCACCGTCGATGGCCAGAGGCATTTCGGCTGCGCTATTGACCACTCGCATGCCTTTACCGCCGCCACCTTGTGTTGCTTTAAGCATCACTGGGTAACCGATTTTTTCCGCTTCCGCTAATAAGTGCTCTACGCTGTTGTCTGTGCCGTGATAGCCGGGAACCAAGGGCACGTTCGCCTCAGACATGATGGCTTTGGCTTGCGACTTCGAACCCATTGCTTCAATTGCGCTGGTGGAAGGGCCAATAAAAACAATGCCATTTTCGCTGCACGCTTTCGCCAGTTTCGGGTTCTCGGAAAGAAAACCATACCCAGGGTGGATAGCATCGGCTTGCCATTTTTTCGCAGCGCCGATAATCGCATCGATATCGAGATACGATTCACTCGCCGGAGCGGGGCCAATGAATTCAGCGAAATCCGCTTGTTTAACATGTAAGCTGCTGCGATCCGCTTCGGAATAGACGGCAACCGTCTCGATAGCCATGCTTTTTGCGGTTTTAATGATTCGGCAGGCAATTTCACCGCGGTTTGCGATCAGTATTCTTTTAAACATGATTCCTCCAATTGGCGGCGCGCTTTTCAAAAAATGCACTCAGTCCTTCTTGTCCTTCTGCGGACACGCGGGCGGTTGCAATAGCTTGGCTGGTGTATTCAATTAATGAATGCTCGATAGGTTGATTGTCACAACGTAAGCAGAGCGTTTTTGCTGCCTGCATGGCTTGTGGACCGTTGTTGAGCAGGTGATCAATGGTGCGATTGACGGCTTCACGTGGTTGAGCGTCTATCTGATGAAGAATACTCATCGATAGCGCGGTTTCGGCATCAATCAGTTCCGCGGTTAAAAAGTAGCGTCGGCTCTGTCTTTGTCCAATCGCTCGGATTACGTAAGGTCCGATGGTGGCGGGTAACAAACCGAGCTTCACTTCACTCAAACAGAAGCGACTTTCAGGTGTACCGATAGCGATATCGCAACAGCAGATAAGCCCAAGTGCGCCGCCAAATGCAGCGCCATGCACCATAGCAATAGTCGGTGTGCTAAAGGTATCCAGCGTATGCAAAAGTTTTGCTAGTTGCTGTGCATCTTGCAGGTTTTCACCCTCGGTTTTGGTTGCCATTGACTGCATCCAGCCAAGATCCGCACCCGCAGAAAAGTGTTTACCTTGGGCCGTTAGTACCAATGCACGTAGAGAGTCGTCTCTATCAAGTTTTTCCAAGATTTCGATAAGTGAAGCAATTAATTCATCATTAAACGCGTTATGTTTCTCTGGTCGATTGAGGCTCAACCAAGCAACGCCATTGTTGTCTTTTTCGAGCAGTAGTCCGGTCATGTGACTTCCTTTGTCTGACATTTCAGTCTGTATTCCAATACTCGCTAACCGTTACTTGTATAAACATCGGTATTCGCGAGGAGTTAAGGCTTGCCTTGCATCCGACTACATGCGGAAGATGCCAAATTTACTGTCTGATATTGGCGCATTAAGCGCAGCAGACAGAGCAATGCCGACAACATCACGGGTTTTGGCGGGATCAATAATGCCGTCGTCCCACAAACGAGCACTGGCGTAGTATGCATGGCTTTGAGTCTGATATTGCTCCGCAATTGGACGTTTGAACGCTTCTTCTTCCTCTACGCTCCAGCTTTCACCTTTGCGAGTTTTGATATCGCGGGTCACTTGCGCCATCACGCCAGCCGCTTGCTCTCCACCCATGACGGAGATGCGCGCGTTTGGCCACATCCACATCATGGTTGGATCATAAGCGCGGCCACACATGCCGTAGTTCCCTGCGCCATACGATCCACCAATAACCACGGTAAACTTCGGCACGTCTGCACACGCAACAGCAGTTACCATTTTCGCACCATGTTTGGCGATGCCTTCGGCTTCGTACTTCTGACCGACCATAAAGCCCGTTATATTCTGCAAGAAAAGCAGAGGAATTTTGCGTTGTGCGCACAGCTCAATAAAATGCGCGCCTTTTTGTGCTGATTCTGAAAATAGAATGCCGTTGTTAGCGACAATGCCAATCGGCATACCGTGAATATGGGCAAAGCCACAGACCAAGGTTTCGCCGAACAGGGCTTTAAATTCATCGAACTGGGAATCATCAACAATTCGGGCAATGACCTCTTTAACATCAAACGGCTTTTTGAGATCGGTTCCGACGATGCCGTACAGCTCTTGGGCAGGAAAACGTGGTTCCTGTGGTGCTTTTTGCTTGAGTTGAACGGGTTTCAAGTGGTTAATTTGAGAAACGGCTTGTCTTGCCAACTCTAACGCGTGGTGATCATTTTCTGCGTAATAGTCCGCCACACCAGAGGTGCGACAATGAACGTCTGCGCCTCCAAGATCTTCCGCGCTGACTTCTTCACCTGTCGCTGCTTTTACAAGAGGTGGACCTGCCAAAAAAATCGTGCCTTGTTCTTTGACTATGATGGATACGTCGCACATGGCAGGAACATAAGCGCCGCCAGCGGTACATAGCCCCATGACCACCGCAATTTGTGGAATGCCTTTGGCCGACATACGGGCTTGGTTGTAGAAAATACGGCCAAAATGGTCTTTATCTGGGAATACCTCATCTTGGCGGGGTAGGTTAGCGCCGCCAGAGTCGACTAAGTAAACACATGGCAGTTGGCATTTTTCTGCAATTTCTTGTGCTCTTAAGTGCTTTTTCACGGTGAGTGGGTAGTAACTGCCGCCTTTTACCGTCACGTCGTTCGCGACGATCATGCACTCGGTGTCATCAATCACACCAACACCCGCTACTACGCCCGCGCATGGAACGTAATCTGGATACACATCCCAGCCAGCAAACTGACCGATTTCTAGAAAGGATGAACCAGGGTCGAGTAGGGCAAGAATGCGCTCACGAACCGGAAGTTTACCTTTCTTCTGCTGATGGTCGCGGGCTTTCTCACCGCC
>NZ_JADDYG010000092.1:119123-120961 GCF_015163535.1 Vibrio sp. OPT46
CCATCTTCGATTTGCGCAGTCACGGTATAAAGTTGATCTACAAGCGACGCCATAGAGCGGTAGTTTTCCTGATACTGCTCGGAATGGGTATTAATATTGGTCGTCAAACAAGCCATAAATAGCCGATCTCCATTCGGTAGACGGGTGTCACTACCCGTCTTTATTTAGGTTGAATAAGATTTAGATTGAATAAGGAAGTTGTTTCGAGTTAGAACGCCTAGGTATGACTATTAAGCGCTTTCGTTAAACAATTCGCGACCAATAAGCATGCGGCGAATTTCTGAAGTGCCCGCACCGATTTCATACAGCTTGGCATCTCGCAACAAACGGCCCGTATCAAACTCGTTGATGTAGCCGTTACCGCCAAGTAGTTGAATCGCATCCAGTGCCATCTTGGTTGCCAGCTCTGCGCTGTAGAGGATCGCGCCAGCAGAATCTTTACGGGTGGTTTCACCCCGATCACAAGCGGCAGCGACGGCGTAAACATACGCTTTAGCGGCATTCATTTGTGTGTACATATCCGCAATTTTTGCTTGAACTAGCTGGAATTCACCGATGGATTTACCGAACTGTTTACGGTCGTGAATGTAAGGCACAACGATATCCATACACGCCTGCATGATGCCAAGTGGGCCGCCTGCAAGCACCACACGTTCGTAGTCGAGGCCGCTCATCAATACTTTCACGCCTTGGTTTTCTTCGCCGAGAATATTTTCCGCAGGGACTTCGCAGTTTTGGAAGACCAGCTCACACGTATTCGAGCCGCGCATACCCAACTTGTCGAGTTTTTGTGCTTGAGTAAATCCAGGGAATCCGCGTTCCACAATAAATGCCGTGATGCCTTTGGAGTGCTGGCTTGGGTCGGTTTTTGCGTAGACAACATAGGTGTGTGCATCAGGGCCGTTGGTGATCCACATTTTGTTGCCATTTAATAGGAAAATATCGCCTTTACGTTCGGCTTTAAGCTGCATAGAGACCACATCAGAGCCGGCGCCGGGTTCACTCATAGCAAGGGCGCCGATATGTTCACCGGAGATGAGCTTAGGTAGGTATTTCTCTTTTTGCGCTTGTGTGCCGTTACGGTGGATTTGGTTGACGCAAAGGTTGGAGTGAGCGCCGTAACTTAACGCAACCGAAGCGGATGCTCGGCTGATTTCTTCCATAGCGATAACGTGGGCGAGATAGCCCATGCCTGCACCACCAAACTCTTCGCTGGTGGTCACACCTAAAAGACCCATGTCACCTAATTTGGACCAAAGATGGTTTGGAAAGTCGTTAGTTTGGTCGATAGATTGCGCTAGCGGCGCAATTTCTCTTGCAGCAAAACTATTGATTTGCTCGCGAAGCAAATCGGTATTTTCGTCATAAACAAAGTTCAGGGAAGAGTAGGTAGATTTCATTGCGTGTCCTTGCCTTTACGTCACCTACATCCCAGAGTTGAGGTGTTAGGTGACTTTTTCGCCTTTCATGGATCTCAGTGTGTTTTGGCATCGCAACTGCGCAGCATTTAACTCCATCATTACCGCTTGAATGTCGTTTGCTTGCTGTTGCAATGCTGCCTTCTTCTCTTCGATCAACCGAATCATATAGTTCAACTGCTCAGTACTTTGATCGGTATCGTAGAGTTCAAATAACTCTTTGATATCTGCAAGAGAAAAGCCCAATCGCTTACCTCGCAAAATCAGTTTTAGTCGAATTCGATCACGACCATTGTAGATTCGAGTGTTGCCTTTACGTTCTGGAGTTAGGAGACCTAAATCTTCGTAGAAGCGAATGCTTCGAGTAGTAATGTCGAACTCTTTCGCGAGCTCGCTGATCTTAAATGTGTTCATTCCTTA
>NZ_JADDYG010000092.1:120971-127079 GCF_015163535.1 Vibrio sp. OPT46
GCGACCATTGTAGATTCGTGTGTTGCCTTTACGTTCCGGAGTTAGGAGACCTAAATCTTCGTAGAAGCGAATGCTTCGAGTAGTAATGTCGAACTCTTTCGCGAGCTCGCTGATCTTAAATGTGTTCATTCCTTAACCTTACGACTTTCGTATAACATTTACATGAATATACAATTCGTTAACGTTAAAGTAAACAAACAACATCCACTCTTGAGCCTTGATATCACTCGCATTTACTCGAAATCAAAGAATCACTCGAACAAACAATAACCTCAAACTTGACGTTAACGTAAATGTTAGTATAGTTATGACGTAAACGTCAACAAAAGGTTAATGGAATGAAAAATGAAACATGGATTGTTGCCGCTAAGCGAACGCCTATCGGCTCTTTTCAAGGTGCATTAGCTTCAACAGATGTCACGGAACTCGGTGCGAAAGCCATTCAAGGGGCGCTAGCCGAAAGCCAACTCGATGTGCACAAAATAGACGAAGTGTTGATGGGGTGCGTTTTACCCGCCGGTGTGGGGCAAGCGCCTGCAAGACAAGCAAGCCTTAAAGCTGAAATGCCACAATCGATTGGTTGTACGACACTGAACAAAGTTTGTGGATCGGGTATGAAAACCGTGATGCTGGCATATGACCTTATTCAATCTGGTAATGCGCATGCTGTCATCGCTGGTGGCATGGAAAACATGTCGTCTTCTCCTTATCTATTAAAGAAAGCGCGTGATGGTTTCCGTTTAGGTCACGAGCAAGTGCTTGATCACATGTTTTATGACGGGTTGCAGGATGCCTACCAAGGCGAGCTGATGGGTGTCTTTGCAGAACAGACGGCGCAAAAGTATCAGTTCAGCCGTGAAAGTATGGATGCCTGGGCGCAACAGTCGTTGACTCGTGCGCAGCAAGCAATCGAACAAGGTTTGTTCAAAGAAGAGATCGTGCCTGTTAACGTAAAAAGTCGACGCGGCGAAACCTTGGTTGTAGATGATGAGCAACCGAGCAAACTCGACGTCACTAAAATTCCTACCTTACGCCCTGCGTTTGCCAAAGATGGCGGCGTAACCGCAGCAAACTCTAGTTCCATTTCGGATGGTGCGTCGGCAATGATCTTAGTCGATAGTGAGTTTGGTCGTCAGGAAAACCTTCAGCCTCTAGCCAAAATTGTCGCGTACAGCACGCATGCAAGACAGCCTGATGAGTTCACCATCGCACCAGTCTTCGCGATTGAATCGCTGCTGGAAAAAACGGGCTGGGACAAATCAGACGTGGACCTTTGGGAAATCAATGAAGCGTTTGCAGTTGTAACGCAGTACGCAGTGAAAGCGCTTGAGTTGGATGCAAGCAAAGTGAATCCACGTGGCGGCGCTTGTGCGCTAGGGCATCCAATAGGCGCAAGTGGCAATCGAATCCTTGTCACTTTGATTCATGCGCTAAAACAAACTGGTGGTAAGCGTGGCGTTGCATCGCTTTGTATTGGCGGCGGCGAAGCTACCGCTATCGCGATTGAAATCTGCTAAATCACTCTCAACAAAGTTTCACTTACATAACAGTAGTTAGTAACAAGCTGAAAAATACAAGGATGTCATCATGACAGAACAAGTAAAGCAGTATATCGGTGGTGAATTTGCCATCTCCGATTCAAAACAATGGCTAGATGTAACCAACCCGGCAACCAACGAAGTGATTGCACAAGTACCTTGTGCCACGGAATCGGAAATGAATGCGGCGATTGCCAGCGCAACAGAAACGTTCAAACGCTGGAAAGAAGTTGCAGCGCCGGAGCGTGCTAGATTGATGTTGCGCTACCAACATTTGCTAAAAGAGCAACACGATGAGTTGGCGATACTGCTTTCAAGTGAGACAGGCAAAACCCTCGCGGATGCAAAGGGTGACATTTGGCGTGGGATTGAAGTCGTAGAACAAGCGGCGAACATTTGTAGCTCAATGATGGGCGAAACGGTTGAGAATGTCGCAACCAATATTGATGGTTACTCTTACATTCAACCGCTCGGTGTTTGTGCTGGCATCACACCGTTTAACTTCCCTGCGATGATCCCATTGTGGATGTTCCCGATGGCGATCGCTTGTGGCAACACCTTTATTTTGAAGCCGTCAGAGCAAGTGCCACTAACGGCAATGAAACTGGCGGAGCTGTTTGAACAAGCTGGCGCACCAAAAGGCGTATTGCAAGTTGTTCACGGGACCAAAGAGCAAGTCGACCGCATTCTGACTGATCCAGTTGTTCGTGCGATCTCTTTTGTTGGCTCTGTGCCCGTTGGTGAGTACATCTACAAAACAGGTACAGACAACCTGAAACGCGTGCAGTCATTTGCAGGTGCTAAGAACCACATGGTCATCATGCCGGATGCAAACAAACAGCAAGTCATCAATAACCTAGTTGGCGCGTCAGTTGGTGCTGCAGGCCAACGCTGTATGGCGATTTCGGTTGCCGTATTTGTCGGCGAAACCAAAGAATGGATTCCAGAGCTTAAAGAGGCGTTAGCTCAGGTTCAGCCTGGCGCGTGGGATGATGAAACCGCTGGTTATGGTCCGCTGATTAGCCCTCAAGCGAAGCAGCGAGTGGTGAATCTGATTAATGAAGGCAAAGCGTCAGGCGCGAATTGTGTTCTGGATGGAACAGACTGCCAAGTGCCTGGCTTCCCGAACGGTAACTGGGTGGGGCCAACACTGTTTACCAACGTGACCACAGACATGTCGATTTATCAGGAAGAAATTTTCGGGCCTGTGCTGTTAACTATGGAAGTGGATGACCTAGATGAAGCGATTAAACTGATCAATGCAAACCGCTTTGGTAATGGTACGTCTATTTTTACGGCGAACGGCGCTGCCGCGAGAAAGTATCAACACAATATCGAAGTAGGTAACGTAGGCATCAACGTGCCGATTCCGGTGCCATTGCCATTTTTCTCATTTACTGGGTGGAAAGGCAGCTTCTACGGCGACCTGCATGCTTACGGTAAACAAGCGGTTCGCTTCTACACCGAGACGAAAACTGTCACCGCGCGTTGGTTTGAAGATGACATTCCAAGCGGTCCAAACATGACCATTCAACTTAGCTAATTACTGGATTAGCGACACCTCTAGCCAAGCGCCACCGTTTAAGTGGGCTTGGCTCGGATACAAATGCAACGAATTAGACCTTAGGACTTCAAGATGGATTTTGAATTAAACGAAGATCAACTCGCGTTTGCCGAAGTAGCAAAGCAGTTTGCAGACCAAATGTTAGCGCCTCATGCGGCCGAGTGGGATGAAAACCATCATTTCCCTAAAGATGTACTGCGTCAAGCTGGTGAACTTGGTTTTCTGAGCATCTATACGCCGCCAGAGCATGGTGGCTTGGGGTTATCTCGTTTGGATGCGGCGATCATTTTCGAGCAGTTGGCTATGGGTTGTACCGCGACTACTGCGTTTATGACCATTCACAACATGGCGACGTGGATGATCACCAGCTTTGCCAAAGCCGAAGTGGCGCAGCAGTTTAGCGCGGATCTAATTTCGGGTGAAAAGCTCGCTTCCTACTGTTTAACCGAACCTAATGCAGGCTCTGACGCCGCTTCACTGACGACCAGTGCAGTGCGTGACGGCGATGAGTTTGTCCTGAATGGCGCAAAAGTGTTTATCTCTGGTGCGGGTGATACGGACGTTCTTGTCGTGATGGCGCGTTCGTGCGGCGAAGGAGCGGGTGGCGTTTCTGCATTCGTTGTTCCTGCTGATTGCGAAGGCATTAGCTACGGTAAAAAAGAAGCCAAAATGGGTTGGAACTGCCAGCCAACTCGCATGATTACCTTCGAAAATGTTCGTATTCCGGCTGACTATCTGTTGGGTGAAGAGGGAGAAGGCTTTAAGTTCGCCATGCTTGGCCTTGATGGTGGTCGAATCAATATCGCTACTTGTTCCGTCGGTACTGCGCAACAAGCACTGAACGAAGCCAAGCAATACATGAACGAACGCAAACAGTTCGGCCGTTCACTGGCGCAATTTCAAGCGTTGCAGTTCAAGCTTGCTGATATGGCGACTGAGCTGGTCGCTGCGCGTCAAATGGTGCGACTCGCTGCCGCTAAACTCGATGCCCAGCACGCAGAAAAAAGTGCGTACTGTGCCATGGCAAAACGCTTTGCTACTGATGTGGGCTTTAAAGTCTGCGATCAGGCGCTGCAAATTCACGGTGGCTATGGCTACATCAAAGAATATCCAGTCGAGCGCCATTTCCGAGACGTTCGTGTTCACCAAATCCTTGAAGGTACCAACGAAATCATGCGTCTGATCGTCGCAAGACGATTACTAACGGAAGGCGTTGAGCTGCTTTAGTCAGCGAGACACAGCCTTACCTAAAGAAATTAAAAAGGACTGAAAGATTATGACGGCACAAATCAAATTAGAGCGCGAAGCGCATATTGCCAAGCTCACGATTAGTAATCCGCCAGCGAACACTTGGACGCTTGAGTCTTTGAATCAGCTAAAAGAGTTGGCAATTGAACTTAGTAATGATCGCTCTATTTATGCGTTGGTTTTAACAGGCGAAGGCGAGAAATTCTTTTCTGCTGGAGCAGATCTTAATAACTTTGCATCGGGTGATAAATCACAAGCAGCAAACATGGCGTTCGCATTTGGTGAAGCGTTTGAAGCGCTTTCTGCATTCGATGGGGTTTCTATCGCAGCGATTAATGGTTACGCGATGGGCGGCGGTCTGGAAGTGGCGATGGCGTGTGACATTCGTATCGCAGAAGAACAAGTACAAATGGCACTTCCTGAAGCATCGGTAGGTTTGTTGCCGTGTGCGGGAGGGACGCAAAACCTGACCGCGTTGGTAGGTGAAGGTTGGGCGAAGCGTATGATCCTGTGTGGCGAGCGTGTGACGGCCGAGCGAGCGGAAAAAATTGGGTTAGTCGAAGAGGTGGTGGCGAAAGGTCAAGCACTCGAAGCGGCTATGGAGCTAGCACAGCGTGTTGCAGGTCAATCACCGAAATCTGTGTCTGCGTGCAAAACGCTAATTCAAGGTCGACGCAGCCAAACTCATGCAGCTGGATTGGTTTTGGAGCGTGAACTGTTTTTGCAGCTGTTCAATACACAAGATCAGACTGAGGGTGTGAATGCGTTTTTGCAAAAGCGCAAGCCACAATGGACAAACAGCTAGCGGAGGCCAAATGACAGGTACAGTAAATGTTTCAAAACTTGAGTGCGCTGATGGCTCTGTTATTGGTGTGCTAGAGCTTGATAACCCAGCAGCTCTCAACGCGTTGAGTTACGTGATGATTGAGAAGTTGTACAAACAGCTTAATGAATGGCAAACGGACGACAGCGTCATCGCGGTATTCTTGCATGCTCAAGGTGAAAAAGCGTTTTGTGCTGGTGGTGATATTCAAGCGATCTACCGTGCACTTGAAAACAAAGAGCAAGACTTTGATTCTGCGTTTTCAGCGATGGAAACCTTCTTTGACCTCGAATATCGCTGTGACCATCTTATTCATACTTATCCAAAACCGATCATCGCGTGGGGACATGGTTATTTGATGGGCGGGGGAGTTGGCCTGTTTATGGGTGCCAGCCATCGCGTAGCAGAAACCACCACACGCTTTGCAATGCCAGAGATTAAAATTGGCCTTTACCCAGATGTAGGCGCGACGTACTTCCTAAACCAGTTGCCAAAACATTTGGCACTTTTCCTGAGTTTGACAGCTTGCCAAATTAACGCAACAGATATGAAAGCGTTGGGGTTAAGCCAATGGATTGCACAGCCAGAAAACAAGCAAGTGCTGCTGGATCTGCTTGCATCGGTAAGTTGGAAAGGTGAAGCGAACATCAACGAAAAAATCGCCACTACGCTGCGTTCGGTACACGTGGACGAGCCAACCGAAGGGATGTTGATGCCCTATGCGGAATTGATTGAGCAGTTATGTTCGGGTGACTTAGCGTCAATTGTTGATGCAATCAGCCGTGCTAACGTTGATAGCAAGTGGTTCGTCAATGCGCAAAAAGCACTGAACTATGGCAGTCCGTTGTCGCTCAGTATCACTTATCAGCAGTTAACGCAGTATCAAAAACTCTCTTTGAAAGCGTGTTTTGATATGGAATTTAACCTAACACTAC
>NZ_JADDYG010000092.1:127132-138493 GCF_015163535.1 Vibrio sp. OPT46
GTTGTGGCTTAGAAGGTGATTTTAGAGAAGGGGTTCGTGCGCTGATTATTGATAAAACCAATCAACCGACTTGGCAACATCGCACGGTTTCTGACGTAACGCCACAAGTTTTGGAGCGCTTCTTCTCGCCAATTGACTCAGCAGAATACCCACTGACCGCATCGTCGGTAGCTATAGCGGCACTTTAGTACAAGGAAGAAATACGATATGGACAAAATTGCATTTATTGGCCTTGGTAACATGGGTGCGCCTATGGCTAAGAATCTACTTAAAGCGGGCTTGAACGTCGAAGTATTTGATTTGAACCCAAACGCAGTTGAGGAGTTGACCGCATTGGGCGCTTCAAGTGCCGATTCCGTTCAGCAGGCAGTACAAGGTGTTGATGTGGTTGTCACTATGCTGCCAGCGAGCCAACACGTTCAAAGCGTTTATCTTGGTCAAGATGGCATATTAGATAGCGTCGAATCAGGCACCTTGCTGATTGATTCATCCACCATCGATCCTGCGACTGCTCGTTTGGTTGGCGAAAAAGCATCGCAACTTGGTATAAGTTTTGTTGATGCACCAGTATCTGGTGGCGTTGCGGGCGCAGCAGCAGGTACGTTAACTTTCATTGTTGGCGGCTCGCAAGAGAACTTTGTTCAAGCCAAAGCGGTGCTTAGCCACATGGGTAAAAACATCTTCCATGCGGGCGATGTTGGAGCTGGTCAGGTCGCGAAGATCTGCAATAACATGATGTTGGGCATTTTGATGAGCGGCACCTGTGAAGCACTAAATTTAGGGATGGAAAACGGACTCGATCCCAAAGTGCTTTCCGACATCATGTTGCAAAGTTCAGGGCGTAACTGGGCGCTAGAGCTTTATAACCCTTGTCCAGGTGTGATGGAAAATACGCCTGCAAGCAATGGTTATCAAGGCGGCTTTATGAGCCAGTTAATGGCTAAAGATCTGGGTCTTGCGATGGAAGCGGCGGTTGCCAGTCAAACATCAACGCCAATGGGCAGCTTGGCTCGTAATCTGTTTAATTTTCACAACGGTCAGGGCAACGGGCAAAAAGATTTTTCAAGCTTGTTTGAGTTCTACCAAAAGCAAAATCAGGCCTAAGGAGCGCTTATGGAGTTAGCAAATAAGGTCATTGCGATCACGGGGGCAGGGCAGGGGCTGGGTAAACAAATGGCACTGTCACTGGCGGAAAATGGCGTTCATCTTGCGCTTATCGACCTCAATTCAGAGCAACTGGCTGAAACGAAAGCGGAATGTGAATCTCTCGGCGTTACCGCTCGTTTTTATGTGACGAACGTGACTGACGAACAGCAGGTGTGCACTGCTTTTGAGCAAATTGAGGCAGATTTCAAGCAGCTCAATGGCGTTATCAATAACGCAGGTATTATGCGTGATGGTATGTTCATTAAAGTCAAAGATGGTCAGGTTAACACGATGTCGCTGGAACAATTTCAGTCTGTTCTAGATGTGAATGTAACAGGCACTTTCCTGTGTGGCCGTGAAGCGAGCAAGGTAATGCTGAACACCGATAGCAAAGGGGTTCTGATCAACATATCCAGCGTTGCGCGTGCCGGGAATATTGGTCAAACCAACTATTCAGCATCTAAAGCGGCGGTAGCCACCATGGCAACGGTGTGGGCGAAAGAGTTAGGGCGTTTCGGAATTCGCTCAGTGGCGATTGCTCCGGGTGTCATCAAAACTGCCATGACAGACCAAATAAAACCTGAAGCGATGGAACGTTTAATCGGAATGATTCCGGTTGGACGTTTAGGTTTGGCGGATGAAATTTCATCGACCATAAAATACGTGTTAACCAACGAATTCGTGACCGGAAGAGTGTTCGAAGTCGATGGCGGAATGCGAATGTAACCCCCTCTGCAACATAAAAAAGGGGAGCGAGTTTGATTGTCCGCTTCCTTCCATTTTCTCCTTTCTTTTATTGCTTCTATCTGAAAAATGTATTGGATGCATGGTCGACTGCTATCTCATCGAACGGTATAAAAATTGATTCTATTTCTAATGTGAATGGTTAGTTCTATATTGCTTGTCATGTAAATGTATTAACTCACAACTAAGACGATCTTTTGTCTCACTAACGAGATCGTTATTCTTGGTGTGTAAAAAACATTCTTATTGGTTATATTGTAACCGAAAACTATTTCGGCATCTAAAGATGGTGATTTATTATTCAGCGCAAAATACATGGGAATATGAGGCTGACTGAATAACCTTCAGTTGTCTTAATAATAAATAATCAGAATTCTCAATTACACTGAAGTAACTACCCATTAGGGAAGAGCAATAATGTCACTATTTCATTCGCTTAGGACGATGCCGCTATTATTGGGGTGTCTGTGTTTTTCTGTTCAGGCCTCCACAGAAAAGGTGGAACAGGAAGGTAAGTTTTTACAGTCGTTAGAAGGCATCGAAAATCAAATTTACGCATTACCTCAGAGTTCTTTAGCTTTGATTGAAGCGTTAGAAGAAGAGTCTTTACTACAAAACCAACCAACAGCGCTGTTGGTGCGTTACTGGCTTGCCAAGGCCACGGTTTTAGAGCTGCTAGGGCGCGTAGAAGAGAGTCAGAGTGTCGTTCAAAAAGGATTGGAGCTTGTGCGTCCACAGAGCCATGAGTATCTCCTGTTTAAGTTGATTCAGATGCGAACTATGGTTGGAAAGAGCGATATCGATACCGCGCTTTCTGCGTTGGATAGCTTGTTGGAAACATCGCGTGAGAATGGTGATAAGCAACTTGAATCAGAAATCCTGTTGCTAAAAGGACGCTATTACGATGAGCAAGGTGAGTTTAAAAAATCCTATGCTGCACTTATGTCGTCCATGGATGCGGCTGAATCTTCAGGTGTTCACGGGCTGGTCGAACGTGCAGCACTAGAGCTAGGTGACGTACTTGTCAAAATTCAGGGTTACGACCGATCTGAGGCGCTTTTGGAACAAGCATATCGCTATTTTAGGGATAGGCGTATGTCGTTCAATGAGTTGTTGAGCGTTTTGACGATAGCGAAACTTCATAAAGCACAGTTCCAATACGAAGAGGCGATAGCGTCATATCAGCGAGCGTTAAAGCTGGCTCAAATTATCGGTGATGGACGCTTTAGATTTCGAGTTAACCTTGAACTTGCAGCTTTATATCGCGAGACGAAACAAGAAAAGAAGATGGTTAACCACTTGAAGCTGGCGGAGAATTTACAGTACAGAGAAACGTCTAGCGCGTATTTGGCAACATTTAAGTTGTTACAAGCCGAATATATGTTAGAGCAGCAGCAATTTGAAATACTTTTAGCGATGATCGCGCCAATGCTGCCGGAGATTATAGAGAGTCGATACGTCAAGCAACAGCAAATGGAGCTACTAAAAGTCGCCGCTATGGCCTATGCGGGAAGCAATGACTTTAAACTAGCATTCGAAACTTACGGTAACTATCACGATAAATTTATCCAATTTAGCAATCAAAGAGAAGTTGAAAATCTTGAGCGCCAGCAGACGTTATTTGAGTTGGAACGACTTGAATATGAGAACGAAGATCTCAACTGGAACAATGTTTTGCAGCGTATGGAGCTAGAAAATAACCGTCGTACTTTTTACTTATTGGGTGAAGCGCTACTTGCGCTCATCGGTGTTCTATTTTTGATGGCGGTAGTATTTCTCGTCGTCAATCGCTCGCGTTTGAGAATGCGTCGCCTCGCAAAGACAGACACATTGACAGGGTTGTTCAATCGCCGTTTTTTAGAGGACTGGTTCACTAAGCCAGTAGAAGTGAAGCGTGAGCGAAAAGAGAAACCGGTACCTCAATCTAAGCAAGAAAAGATACAACACTTTGTTTTTGAGCAAGTCGAGCAAGTTAAGTACGGTTATCTAGCTTTAAATAAATGGGTAGATAGCAAACTCGATAAACAGAAAATGGTGCCAAATAAACCACAATCGGGGCCAGTAACTTTAGCGTTAATCGATGTGGATTATTTCAAGCAGGTAAATGATACCTATGGGCATGTGTTTGGAGATACCGTACTAACGGGCGTTGCCAAAGTGTTGGAGGAAACTGTACGTGAGAACGACATTGTTGCTCGCTTTGGTGGTGAAGAGTTTGTTGTTGTTATGCCCAATACAGACCATAAAAACGCCCTTATTACTGCAGAACGTTTACGTAGCGCTTTATCCCTACATGGCTTTGTTACGGAACAGAAAGAAGAAGTGAGAGTGACCTGTAGTTTTGGAGTCGTTACCACTGAAGATAATGAGATGAGTTTTAAATCACTTTGCGATCAGGCCGATAAATTGCTTTATCAAGCGAAAGCGAACGGACGCAACTGCGTGAAAGGTCGCTCGCTAGCCTAACAGAAATCAAGAGTTCAGGCTCATCGCACGATGAATCTGAACTTATCCCTCCCATTTACTTTGATAGCCAAGTGACTTTGAGATCCTTGCTTCGAATATAAAACGCTGAATCTAACATCTTAAAGTCACTTGGCGATATTACTTAAAAATGGCTTAAGGGTATCGAATCGCATATTCATGGCGTTCAATATAACCTCTCTTTGCCTTCTTCACCTTCAAAGTGCGAATGCCACTTGTGTCTACAAAACTATAACAAACTAGTGTGTCTATTCTTTGTGCAAACAAACCGTGTACAGGTGAAATGATTAGTGGTCGATATAAATTTTTTGTGGCACAGATTTTTGTTGTTCAAAAATCAACTCGTTCATCATCGTTTTAAAAATAAATTGATATTTAACTATTTGATTTTGTTTATCTTATTTGTTTTTTCTTAAACTGAAATCTAGTTGTCCCGACAAGTTCTTGCCGAGCAATTTTTCGTACACCCTCAACTTTTCATCCTTTTTTACTAACATTTTTCTTTAAAAATAATTTGAGTTCGAATTAATTTTCAGGCATTTTATATTTAACTAACCGTTCAATTAAAAATAACAGGGACGCAAAATGCCAAAGGTGGGGATGCCTGAAATCAGAAAACCGCAGCTTGTGAAAGCGACAATGTCAGTGATTGATAGAGTCGGTTTACACGCGGCGAGTATTTCGTTAATCAGCAAAGAAGCCGGTGTATCAACGGGGATTATCAACCACTATTTCGGTGGTAAGCACGGATTGCTGGAGGAAACGATGCGAGAAATCTTGCGTCAGCTTTCGTCCACTATCACACAGAAGTTACGTGAGCTGCCAAGTGATGCTCATCACCAAAGAATTAATGCAATCATTGACGGTAACTTTGTCGGCTATCAGGCAGAAAACCAAGTTGCTAAGACTTGGCTGGCGTTTTGGTCGTACTCAATGCATGACGAGCAGCTCAAGCGTTTACAGCGTGTCAACGAACGACGTCTATTGTCCCACCTAAGAAAAGAACTCAAAGCATTATTAAATGCAGAGCAGGCTGAATTGGTTGCTCATGGTATTGCATCACTTATTGATGGAATTTGGCTGCGCGGAACGCTCAACCCGCAAGGCATTGATGCAGAAAGAGCGAGAATCATCATCAACGATTATCTCGAAAAACAACTTACGTTTTATTCTGAAAAAATATAAAAGTTACAGGTCTTCAAAATGGAAATGAAAGCACACTATATCAATGGTGCGATGTACGACGGGTGTTCAGATGAACACTTCACCACTTACAATCCGGCGAATGGTGAGCCATTGGCCAACATTAAACAAGCGAACCAAGACGATCTTCAAGCAGCGATTGAATCGGCAAAAAAAGGTTTTGCTGCATGGTCGGCGATGACTGCGATTGAGCGCAGCCGTATTTTACACAAAGCCGTTGCCATTTTACGTGAGCGTAATGACGAGTTGGCTGCATTGGAAGTGGCAGATACTGGTAAGCCCATTCAAGAAGCTATCGCGGTTGATGTCACAACAGGTGCCGATGTTCTTGAGTACTACGCTGGCCTTGCTCCAAGTCTACAAGGTGAACAGCAGCCGCTCAGCGACGATCAGTTTTTCTATACACGTCGTGAGCCATTGGGCATTTGCGCGGGTATTGGCGCTTGGAATTATCCAATTCAAATTGCGATGTGGAAATCGGCGCCAGCACTGGCTGCGGGCAACGCAATGATCTTCAAGCCATCAGAAGAAACACCATTAACGGCGCTTAAGCTCGCCGAAATTTATTCAGAAGCGGGCATGCCAGATGGCGTATTTAATGTCGTGCAAGGGGATTACCGAGTAGGACAGATGCTAACGGCGCATCCTGATATCGCAAAATTGTCATTCACGGGTGAGTCAGGCACCGGTAAAGTCGTCATGAGTGACAGCGCTAAGACACTAAAACAAGTAACGATGGAGCTTGGTGGTAAGTCTCCACTGATTATTTTTGATGATGCGAAGTTAAACGATGCCGTTTCTGCGGCCATGGTGGCGAACTTCTACACCCAAGGTGAGGTTTGTACGCACGGTACACGTGTATTTGTCCATGAAGGTATTTATGACGACTTTATCGCACAGCTTAAGGCCCGAACCGAGCTGTTAGTCGTCGGCGATCCGCTTGATGAGAACACGCAAATTGGCGCGCTAATCTCTAAAGATCATGAATCGAAAGTTCTAGGAGCGATTGAAGCCGCGAAAGCGAGTGGCGCGACGTTACTGACTGGCGGCTACAAAGTAACAGACAATGGCCTAGCCAATGGTAACTTTGTTGCTCCAACCGTATTTGTCGATTGCGATGATGACATGAGCCACGTTCAACAAGAAATCTTTGGCCCGGTAATGTCAGTTCTGAAATTCCGCGATGAGTCGGAAGTGATTGCGCGTGCAAATGGCACCGATTATGGCTTAGCGGCAGGTGTATTTACTCAAAACCTATCTCGTGCGCACCGTGTGATCCATCAAATTCAAGCGGGTATTTGTTGGGTGAACACATGGGGTGACTCACCTGCGGAAATGCCAGTTGGCGGCTACAAGCAATCAGGTGTTGGCCGTGAAAACGGAGTCGAAACCCTTAAACATTACACACAAACGAAGAGTGTTCTGGTTCAGCTAAGCGACTTCGAAAGCCCTTACAAATGATACTACTCATAGTAGATAACTGACCACTTTAGCTTGTTAAAATGCTCGATAACTACGTTGTCAATTTTGATTGTAGGTTAACTACTTATCAAAATTTCCGCCTTGTTCTCAAGCATTTTTCCTACGCTAATTTCGTTCACTTATCTAGGGTGATTAGTATTAACTCCTAGGAGAATAAAAATGCAACAACACTACGATTACATCATCGTCGGTGCGGGTTCGGCCGGCTGTGTGTTAGCGGATCGCTTAAGTGAAAGTGGTCAAAATTCGGTCCTATTACTCGAAGCGGGTGGGTCGGATAAAAGTATTTTTATCCAAATGCCAACAGCGCTTTCTTACCCGATGAACACTGAAAAATACGCGTGGCAGTTTGAGACGGTTGAAGAGCAAGGGTTGGATGGTCGCCAACTTCATTGTCCTCGCGGAAAAGTTCTGGGCGGTAGCTCATCTATCAACGGCATGGTTTACGTTCGCGGACACGCTTGTGACTTTGACCAGTGGGAAGAGGAAGGCGCGAAAGGCTGGAATTATCAGTCGTGTTTGCCTTATTTCCGTAAAGCAGAGTCTTGGATTGGTGGTGCTGATGAATATCGGGGCGATCACGGTCCAGTCGGCACATGTAACGGCAACGATATGAAGCTCAATCCACTGTACCAAGCTTTTATTGATGCAGGCAAAGAAGCTGGCTACCCAGAAACAAAAGATTACAACGGTTATCAGCAAGAGGGCTTTGGCCCAATGCATATGACCGTCGACAAAGGCGTACGCGCTTCGACCTCTAATGCATACTTAAGCCGCGCTAAAAAACGCAAAAACTTCACCCTAATGAAGAGGGTGACGGTTCATCGAGTTTTATTAGAAGAAACTGGTGCAGAAGGTAAGAAAGCGGTAGGCGTTGAATTTGAAAAGTCAGGTTCAATTCAGCAATGTTTTGCGAATAATGAAGTGATTTCGAGTGCGGGTTCGGTTGGCTCCGTTCAGCTGTTGCAGCTTTCAGGCATTGGCCCTAAGGCAGTATTAGAAAAAGCGGGCATTGAGGTGAAACACTCGTTGGAAGGGGTAGGTAAAAACCTGCAAGATCACTTAGAAGTGTACTTCCAATATCATTGTAAGCAACCTATCACGCTCAACAGCAAATTAGGCTTGGTGAGCAAGGGCTTGATTGGCACTGAGTGGATATTAACTCGCAAAGGCCTAGGGGCTACTAACCACTTTGAATCGTGTGCGTTTATCCGCTCTCGTGAAGGACTAAAGTGGCCAAATATTCAATATCACTTCTTGCCAGCGGCAATGCGCTATGACGGGCAAGCTGCTTTTGATGGTCATGGTTTCCAAGTGCACGTTGGACCTAACAAGCCAGAAAGTCGCGGGTCGGTTGAAGTTGTCTCTGCGAATCCGAATGATAAGCCGAAGATTGAGTTTAACTACATTTCCACTGAACAAGATAAGCAGGATTGGCGTGATTGTATTCGCCTTACTCGCGAGATCCTCAATCAGCCAGCCATGGATGAGTTTCGTGGGGATGAGATCCAACCCGGTCTGAACATCACAACGGATGAACAGATTGATGAATGGGTGAAGCAAAACGTCGAGAGTGCTTACCATCCATCTTGTACCTGCAAAATGGGCGCAGATAATGACCCATTAGCCGTCTTAAATGAGCGATGCCAAGTACGCGGTATTCAAGGCTTGCGTGTGGTGGACTCTTCTATTTTCCCAACCATTCCGAACGGTAATTTAAATGCGCCAACGATTATGGTGGCAGAACGCGCCGCGGATATGATTTTGGATAACGCCCTAGAAACGTCGAACAACGTACCAGTTTGGATTGCACCGGACTGGCAAGAGATGCAACGAATGCATCCGCCAAAAAGAGATCTCGATTCGATCTCATAAAATGAAAAAGTCAGTAATCATTACAAGGAATTCAACATGTCTAAGATGACAAAAATCTTCTCAACAATTGCACTAAGTACTTTAGCAACAGGCGCTTACGCCAACCAATGTGAAACGGTTCGTTTCGCAGATGTAGGTTGGACTGACATCACAGCGACCACTGCCGTTACATCAGAGTTACTTAAAGGGTTGGGGTACAAAACGAAGACCGATCTTCTGTCTGTGCCTGTAACTTACTCCTCTATGGCTAATGGCGATATCGACATTTTCTTAGGTAACTGGATGCCAACGATGGAAGGTGATATCGCGAAATACCGTGATGCAGGTACTGTTGAAACCGTACGCGCGAACCTCGTTGGCGCAAAGTACACGCTAGCGGTTCCAAAATACGTTTATGACGCAGGCGTAACCAACTTCGCTGACCTAGTAAAACATGCCGACAAATTTAAAGACCGCATTTACGGCATTGAACCTGGAAACGATGGCAACCGCTTAATTCAGTCAATGATTGATAGTAACGCATTCGGCCTAAAAGATTTCAGCCTAGTTGAGTCCAGTGAAGCTGGCATGGTGTCTCAAGTATCACGTGCCGCACGCCGCAATCAATGGATTGTGTACCTAGGTTGGGCGCCGCACCCAATGAATAGTAACGTTGAAATGGAATATCTAGCGGGTGGTGATGACTTCTTCGGTCCTAACTACGGCGGCGCGAACGTCTACACAAACGTACGTAAAAATTACCTCGCTGAGTGTCCAAATGTAGGTCAGCTAGTGAAAAATCTAGAGTTTAACCTAGAAATGGAAAATGAACTGATGGAAGCGATTCTTAACCAGAAACAGAAGCCATCAAAAGCAGCGCAAGCATGGTTGAATGCAAACCAAGAGCAAATTGAAGCGTGGCTAGAGGGCGTGAAAACGGTAGATGGCCAAGATGCGCTAACAGCTATTACAAACTACTTAAAAACAAACGCTTAATAAGCAGTATTTGAGCTCGTTTTTTTAAAAGAAAGTGGGCAGAGTTTTGCCCGCTTCATTAACACAAAGGTTTTATTTTGAATTTTATTACGGACAACAAACTACCGTTGGGCCAATGGATGGAAACTGGCGTCGATTGGTTAACCATCAATGCATCGGGTTTTTTCGATGCAATCTCTATTACACTTGAAACGATCATTCTTTTCGTGGTGGACATTTTTAAATGGATGCCACCTGCAGCGCCAATCATTATGACGGCGGCAATTGCTTGGTTCTTACATCGCAGCATTCCTCTTGTCGTATTTATCGTGTTGGCCTTACTCGCAATTCTCAACCTTGGTTACTGGCAAGAAATGCTGGAAACCTTTGTCCTTGTGTTTGCAGCGACAACGATTTCCGTATTAATTGGCGTGCCGTTGGGCATTATGGCGGCGCACCGTCCTTGGTTATACACCTTGTTGCGGCCAATACTCGATTTAATGCAGACCGTACCGACATTCGTTTACCTAATTCCAACCTTGGTTCTGTTTGGTTTAGGTATTGTCCCTGGTCTAATCTCGACCATCATTTTCGCTATCGCTGCGCCAATTCGATTGACGTACCTCGGCATTATTAAAGTGCCGGAGGAGCTACTTGAAGCGGGTAAAGCATTTGGTGCCAGCCGCATGAAGCTACTGTTTAAGGTGGAGTTACCTGCGGCATTGCCAAGTATTATGGCTGGCGTTACGCAGTGCATTATGTTGTCTCTGTCTATGGTAGTCATTGCGGCGCTTGTTGGTGCTGATGGACTTGGTAAACCAGTCGTACGCGCACTGAATACGGTAAACATCTCGCAAGGTTTTGAAGCTGGTTTAGCGATTGTACTCGTTGCCATCATTCTTGATCGCTTGTGTAAAGCACCAAACCAGAAGGAGGCATAATCATGGACGCTATTACTATTAAAAATCTTGATGTCGTTTTTGGTCAGCAACAAGCACAGGCGCTAGCACTACTAGATCAAGGGAAGTCTCGACAAGAAATCATTGATGAAACTGGCCAAGTGGTTGGGGTTGATAATGTTTCGCTGAACGTGAAACAGGGTGAGATCTGTGTCTTGATGGGGCTTTCGGGCTCGGGTAAATCAAGTTTGCTGCGAACGGTTAACGGATTGAACGATATTTCTCGTGGCTCTCTGAAAATCAAAGATGGCGACGATATGGTTGAGCTCTCTAACTGTGACGAACAGAAGCTGCGCCACCTTCGTACGCACCGCGTGTCCATGGTGTTTCAGAAGTTTGCATTGATGCCATGGTTAACGGTGTTAGACAATGTAGCGTTTGGTCTAGAGATGCAAGGCATTGGTAAAGCTGAGCGCCGTAAAAAAGCGCGTGAACAGCTCGAAATGGTCGGTTTGTCTGAGTGGGAAACGAAATTCCCGCACGAGCTCTCTGGTGGTATGCAGCAGCGTGTTGG
>NZ_JADDYG010000092.1:138503-140141 GCF_015163535.1 Vibrio sp. OPT46
GACGGCGACGACATGGTTGAGCTCTCTAACTGTGACGAACAGAAACTGCGCCACCTTCGTACGCACCGCGTGTCCATGGTGTTTCAGAAGTTTGCATTGATGCCTTGGTTAACGGTGTTAGACAATGTAGCGTTTGGTCTAGAGATGCAAGGCATTGGTAAAGCAGAGCGTCGTAAAAAGGCGCGTGAACAGCTCGAAATGGTCGGTTTATCTGAGTGGGAAACCAAATTCCCGCACGAGCTTTCTGGTGGTATGCAGCAGCGTGTTGGCCTAGCGCGAGCGTTTGCGATGGACACTGATATCTTGTTAATGGATGAACCGTTTTCAGCACTTGATCCATTGATTCGTGCTCAGCTTCAAGATGAATTGATTCTGCTTCAGGAAAAGCTAAACAAAACCATTCTTTTTGTGAGTCACGACTTGGATGAAGCACTTAAAATCGGTAACAACATCGCCATTATGGAATCAGGAAAGCTGATTCAACATGGCAAGCCAGAACAGATCATTCTTGCTCCAGAAAACGATTATGTGGCGGACTTTGTTGCTCACACTAATCCATTAAATGTGCTGAAGGGACGTTCCTTAATGCGTGACGATTTGGTTCGCGAAGATACGCGTGTTCTGATTTGCCCTGATAAAGATATTTGGGTGATACAAGAGAGCAAGGGGTTAAGTTTAGCGGATAAAGATAAATCGTTGATTCAATGGAAGAGCGATTCTTCGAACCTTGACGAAGTTAATGAAAACTCTCTGGTTCAGGTTAGTCCAGAAATCAGTATGCGAGAAGCGATTGAACTTAAACAGCGTAGCAATCAGCCTCTGCTTATGGTTGAAGATAATAAGCTGGTTGGTGTGTTAAGCGACAATGAGCTTTACGATGCATTGCTTGGTAATTTTAAGTCAGAGCAAGTTGCGTAAAGTTGACGCAGAACCAAGTAAAAAAGAGCCGCATTAATGTGCGGCTCTTTTTAGTTTAAACAATGATTTAAGTCGCTAAGCTAAGACAATGGTCGACTATAGAGTCGTAATTACGTCATCCATTGCAAGGCGCGCTTTTGGAAGACCATGATTATAATCTTCCCCATCTTTATGATAGCCAATCGCTAGCGCAACTTCACAAATATGGCCCTCGAGCTCTTCTTTAAACTCTTCTCCAATCAGAGCCGGATCGACACCTTCCATCGGTGTTGAATCAATGCCTAGTCGAGCCAATGTGTGTAGTAGGTTACCTAGTGCCAAATAGACTTGTGCTTTTGTCCAGCTTCCGTTGAAGCCATTTTCGTCCGTATTTGCATCGGCAAAAGCGTAAGCACCCATAAAGTTGTTGTACATCTCCGCTGGCAAGTGGCCAGATGTTACTTCTGCATCCACACGCTTCGCAAATTTCTCTTTAGTAAATTTAGGATCGTAAGCAAACAGAATCGTATGTGATGCGGCTTTCGCGTGTGGTTGGTTAAACTGATGCATATTTGCAAACGTATTGTGGAAACGTTGCTTCGCTTCATCACTTTCAATAACGATGAATTTCCATGGTTGTGAGTTGATAGAAGACGCCGACAAACGCAGTGCTTCTTTGATTATCGCCATGTCTTCTTGAGAAACGCGCTTGGTTTCATCATATTTTTTTGCAGTGTAACG
>NZ_JADDYG010000092.1:140151-140744 GCF_015163535.1 Vibrio sp. OPT46
ATTGATAGAAGACGCCGACAAACGCAGTGCTTCTTTGATTATCGCCATGTCTTCTTGAGAAACGCGCTTGGTTTCATCATATTTTTTTGCAGTGTAACGGCTATTTAGATCGGTAATGATTTGATGGGACACGTTTATATCCTCTTTATGTGATGACAGATGAGGATGCACTAGCATCGACAACCATGCGTACCTCGAATATGGGTTCATGATAATGGATATTTTTTCATTGATAAGAGGGTGTTTATTTAAATCACTTTTTACTTTTTGTTGAAAATCGATGTGGGTTGATCGGTTTGAAACTTAAAAGTCCTTATTTGGAAGCTTTTATTTGATATTAAATTAAACTCATATTAAGGCGTAGGGGAAAGCAACATGAACGTGATTGAAGTTTTTAATGATAGCTATGAACGTTGTACTTCAGATCAGGAGTTTTTCGACTTGTTCTACAAAAATTTATGGTCGAAAAGTGCCAACTTTAGACAGAAGTTTGACGGTATAGACATGCACCAACAAGTGAGAATGCTTAGAGGGTCTATCGTATTTTTTATGATGGCAGATACCTCGACCGAAGCGCACAAAATGGTGGAAAA
>NZ_JADDYG010000092.1:140754-149383 GCF_015163535.1 Vibrio sp. OPT46
ATTTTTCGACTTGTTCTACAAAAATTTATGGTCGAAAAGCGCCAACTTTAGACAGAAGTTTGATGGTATAGACATGCACCAACAAGTGAGAATGCTTAGAGGGTCTATCGTATTTTTTATGATGGCAGATACCTCGACCGAAGCGCACAAAATGGTGGAAAAGTATGGGAAAAAGCATGCAAGTGCAGATATTGGTATAGAGCCGCAGGATTTTGATGTTTGGCTTGAGAGTTTGTTAGAAACGGTTCGACAGTGTGATTCCGGGTATGATGCCGATGTTGAAACCGCTTGGCGAACATGCTTTAAAACGGGCTTAGAAGTAATGAAACAAGAGTGTGATAAAGAAGATGGGCACATCCTTAAAGCGAGTTCCAAATAAGGAAGTAACGTGAGTGGTCGTTACTTCCTAGGGTCAGAACCTTACTTATCTTGTGTCTCTTTATTCTTTTTCACCGCTTCGGCGATATCACTGACAGCTTCGACAAGATTGATCGGCATTGGAAAAATAATAGTGGATGTTTTGTCTGTAGTGATTTCAGTGAGTGTCTGCATGTAACGTAATTGCAGTGCATTCGGTGCTTCGTTGAGCATTTGCGCTGCTTCTTTTAATTTATTTGAAGCCTCTAACTCACCAGTAGCGTGAATGATCTTCGCCCTACGGTTACGTTCTGCTTCTGCCTGACGGGCTAGGGCTCTGACCATGCTGTCATTTAAATCAACATGTTTGACTTCAACCGTAGCAATCTTGATTCCCCAGTCATCAGTCTGTTGATCGAGAATGGATTGTAAATCCTTATTGAGGCGTTCTCGCTCTGATAGCAATTCATCGAGTTCATGCTGACCCAATACCGAGCGCAGCGTGGTTTGTGCTAACTGACTGGTGGCATCGCTGTAGCTTTCAATATTGTTAATCGCCATTTGAGGATCGACTACGCGAAAATAAACGACCGCGTTGACGCGCACAGAAACGTTATCTTTGGTAATTAAATCTTGTGTCGGCACATCCAAAACGACAGTACGTAAATCAACCCTCACCATTTGCTGAATAAATGGGATAAGGATGATCAAACCAGGTCCTTTGACTTCTTGAAATCGACCAAGAAAGAACACAACCCCACGTTCGTATTCTCTCAAAACCTTGAACATTTGGGTCGCTAGTGCGAACAGCAGCACCACGATCACCGCAACGGTATAGAGCATCATAAAGCGCCTCCTATTTATTTTGGCGGTCATCAGGCATCACAGTTAAGGTCAGCCCTTTAACATTAACAATGGTGACGTGATCACCTTGTTTGAATTGTTGATGGTCTTTGGCTTTAGCTCGCCATAACGCACCGTTGAGTTGAACGCGTCCTTCGCCATCGATAAAGTCATCGCTTACCACGGCGACCTTCCCAGGGTAAGTCTCTAAACCCGTCGTTACACGCCGGCGACGAATTTTGAGCAGCAGGCCGACGGTCAGCACGATTAGAGCCACGGAAAATATGGCAATACCAAAAATCAAAGGAAGGGCGATCTGGAATCCTGGTAACTCACTGTCCATGAGAAATATCGAACCGAGTACAAAGGCGACAACGCCGCCTAAGCCCAAAATACCAAAGCTCGGGCTGAATGCTTCCGCTATCATTAGTGCAATACCGAGTAACAGCAGACCAAGACCTGCGTAGTTGACGGGCATCATTTGTAGTGCGTACATGGCAAGAAGCAGACAAATCCCACCTAGCACACCGGGTAAGCCAATTCCTGGGTTGTAAAATTCAAGAAGTAAACCGTAGATGCCGATGAGCATTAGAATGTAGGCAACGTTTGGATTGGTTATAACGGCTAGCATTTCTGCTCGCCAATCGGGTGTTCTTTCAATCCATACGGGATTTTCCAGTGACAATGTCACATCACGATTGTTAACTTTAACAGTTTGTCCATCAATGGCTTTGACTAAATCCTCTGGTGAGTTGGCTATATAATCAATAACGTTTAATTCCAATGCCTCTGTGGCGTCCAAACTCGCTGCTTCGCTCACTGCTTTCTCTGCCCACTCTGCATTTCGGCCATGAAGCTTTGCTAAGCCTTTAATATAGGCTCTAGCATCATTAATCACCTTTTTCTCCATTGCGGTTTTCGCGGGAACTTTCTCTGAACCTTCGTTGGTTCCTTCTGACGTTTCTTCCGCGTTTTGATCTTTGCCATCATCCGATGAAGGGGGCTGAGGGGCACCACCTAACGCGACGGGCGTTGCCGCGCCAAGGTTGGTGGCTTCAGCCATGGCGGCAACGTGGCTGGCGAGTAAAATGTATGTCCCTGCGCTAGCCGCTCTAGATCCTGACGGGCCAACCCAAGTCGCAATTGGAGTGGAGGAGGTGGTAATCGCGTGAATAATATCTCGCATTGCGCTATCTAAGCCGCCTGGTGTGTCCATCTCTAAGATCACTAAACTGACACCGTTTAGTTGAGCTTCTTCTATTTCACGAGATAAATAGTCGCTAGTAGCAGGCCCTATAGCGCCTTTGACAGGAACAATCCAAACAGTATTCGCCAGTGCTTGACTGGCCATCAAGAGTAAAGGTAAGAACCATATCCATAGTCGTTTCATGCAGTCCTCCTTGTGTGGTCACAGGGACTTTTTGAAATCCTAATTCAAGTATATCCAAATAACTTAGAGATGCTTGAGTATAGGTTCTAATGAATAAGCTGCCGAGGCTAATTAGGAGACTACTTTTTTATATATAAACGCTGTGTGAGATAGTAAACTAAAGCAAATTATTGGTAATTGTGATGTTTATGTTTATTGTTCAGCGTTTGATTAAGTTGGCCGTTATCTGTGCCGTTTTCTTTACTATTTTCGATCTGATCTCCTATGGAGAGGTGACTTGGTTTCAACGGTTTTTGGCTTTTCTACACTAAACTCAGATTTCAATACGTTAGCTACTCATAAGGCGATAGGTTTCTTCCTATTCGCCTTATTACTCCCTCTTCAACCAAAGCCTTAAACAAAGCAATACTTAACTCGTTTTTTCAACTTCCTGTCGGTGGAAAAAACGCCAAAATGCAACTAAATTCATATCAATGACAAGTTTAAGGTATGTAGTTGATGAGGCAATTCAGCGCAATCGCACTAGCTGTTGTAACACTCATTTTGAGCCAAACAACAACCGCAAGAAACGCGAAGATGTTAGGTGATATCTCCCTAGTTCAGCCCATACAGGGTGATCCTAATGTGGATATTAAGCTAGCGAGAATTGGCTGGCATCTCTTCCGCGATCCTCAATTATCGTCAAATGGTAATGTCAGCTGCGCGACATGCCACAATCTGCAAACCAATGGCGCTGAAAATACACCAGTCTCTACGGGGGTGAAAGGTGATGGAATTAGAAATTCTATAACAGTGTTTAATGCGGCGTTAAATTATCGTTTTTTATGGGATGGAACGGAAAACACCTTGATGGCTCAGATTGATGGTCCAATCCATAATCCAATGGAAATGGACTCAAACTGGCAAACAATAGAGCAATATGTAAAAGAGAGTGAACATTATCAAGCGCTATTTAGTCGTGACGATGAATTGCCGATTAACGTTCATAATATCAAGTCCGCTATTGTGGAGTTTGTTGAAGGGCTGCAGACGCCTGGCGCACCATTCGATGCTTACTTATTGGGTTACACGCATGTACTGAGTGAACAGCAAATCAGAGGTTGGAAAACATTTCAGACTTCAGGTTGTGTGCAGTGTCATCAGGGCAAAAATATCGGCGGAGCGATGATCCAAAGGTTCGCCTATTTCAAGGATAAGCCAGTAGTAGAGGACTCGGGCAGGCAACTCGTTACGATAGAAGATGAAGAGCGATTCTATTTTAGAGTAGCCAGTTTACGCAATGTCGCGCTAACGAGTCCTTATTTTCATAATGGGCAAGTCGATAAGTTATCCGACGCGATACAAATCATGGCTAAAACCCAGCTCGGTATAACGATGAACGATGAGAATGTCGCGGACATTGAAGCATTCTTGCAGTCGTTGACAGCACCTAGACCCATAATTTTAGAGGTGTTGGAAAATGAATAAATTCAAACTGATCAACTTTTGCTTTTTTATTGGGATACTGACGTGCTGCACACTGGCGTATATGTCGTATATGAATTCAAAAAACGCTCAAGAATTTCATGCAGGGCTAATGAATATCGGACATGAGTTGATTGAAGAGCGTGATGTTATCGTGAACCGATATGCCGTTGAAGATAGGAAAAACTATGAGTTAACAACATCTTTAGTAGAGATAGAAATCGCAGCACAGGCACTGTTGGAATCATCAAAGGCATCTGTTTGGTTTCCCGTGACACCCAATCGTATAAAAGTTAGGGATACGCTTGAACAGTTTAAGGAGCGAGTGCTTCAAACAACGTTGAAGCTTGATATGTTAATTGGTGTTCAGGTAGAAAATCGGTATGCATTACTCATGTTGTTCAATTTATATCAGCAAGATGTTTCTACCGAGCGCGGCCAATCATTGGGTGGCAGTCGTTATTTTGAATTTCTCAACCAGTTGCTTCTAACACAAACTGAAGTTGAGAGTGAAAAGGAAGCGAACTTCCTTAAGCGGCTTCAAACGAGTGATAAAAGAATTGAATTGCTGACGAATGAACTGCTTGATCACACCTATATTGAGTTTGTCGAAAGCTCAGAGCATCGGTTACTCAATATTGCTCAAAGTGAGGCGCGTTTTACGTGGTTGTTTGTATTTATCGCGGTGATGTTTCTAGTTAGCGCGTTTGTTTATCAGTCACATCACCGAATGCATAACTTAAAACAGTTGAATCTTGAAATTGAAGAGGCGAGAAACAAAGCCGAGCGAGCGGCAAAAGCGAAATCAAATTTTCTTGCTGCAATGAGTCACGAACTGAGAACGCCGATGAATGGCGTACTAGGGCTTTCTCAAATGATTGCAGAAGAGACCAAAGAGCCGACGACGAAAGAGCACATTAGGGTTATTCTTGACTCTGGCCAGCATCTGATGACTATCCTCAACGATATTTTGGATTTTTCTAAAGTTGAAGAAAACAAACTGGAATTTGAGCAAGCTAAGTTTAAGCTCGATCAAGTGCTTTCTCCGGTGTGTAGCGCAATAAAACCACTTGTTGATGAAAAAAATATCGAGCTAATCTTGGAAAACGAGGTTTCTGAATATACTGAATTTACTGGGGATTGTGCGCGTTTACGACAGATCTTATTTAATCTCGCCGGTAACGCGGTGAAGTTTACCAATGAAGGGCATGTGCTGGTTAGAACCGAGTTAGATGAATCGAATCAGTTGTTGGTCATGCGCGTGAGCGACACCGGTATTGGTATTGCGCCAGACAAGCACGAGCATATTTTTAACTCGTTTGAGCAAGCAGACTCATCAACGACTCGAAGGTTCGGCGGAACAGGGCTTGGGTTAGCCATCGTCAAAAAACTAACCGATTTGATGGGTGGCCATATTACTCTCAAGAGTATAGAAGGCGTTGGAAGTCAATTTATCGTTGAGTTGCCGATTCCTTGGGTAGAATCTGCTCCGAAAAAGCAGCAAGAAGCACCGAAACCTCGCGCAAAATCACACCATTTAAAGATACTACTTGCTGATGATAACCGTGTGAATGCCATTGTGGCAAAAGGGTTTTGCGAAAAGCTCGGGCATGAAGTGGATGTTGCAGAAAATGGATTAATCGCGGTTAAAAAGGCGAAAGAGAACGAGTACGACCTGATCTTGATGGACAACCATATGCCCGAGATGAATGGCGTTGAGGCGACACGCGTTATCCGACAAGAGTTAGGTATCAAGACATTACTCTTTGCGTACACGGCAGACGTATTTCGTGAAGCCCATGATAGCTTTATTGAAGCAGGAGCAGACCATGTGCTTACAAAACCGCTACAGCATGAGAGCTTTTCAGACGCTCTCAAACAGTTTGCAGCCAGACTCGAACCGAAACAGAATCCGCCACTAACGATTGACAGCAATGTGCTTCAGTTGCAACGTAAGCCAATCGAGAACTTAAGGTTAACAGAGGAAGAACTCTCCCGCTCAGGCATGTTTGCTTCTTTACGAGATGAGCCAGAAGCGCTCGACGAGCTGCTAAAAAGCATTATTGTCGATTTTGAGACATCTGTTGATGAGCTTATTGAATACTTTATGGCTGAAGACTTTGCTTCATTAGAGCTGACGTTGCACAAAACGAAAGGGATGGCACTGAACCTAAGTTTACCTATTTTGGCGAGCCAAACGGAGGCCCTGGAAACTCAACTTAAAGCCAACCAAAGTCCCGAGATTGAGCAGTTGCAGATGCTGATCAATCGGTTACAGGTCAACATCCATCAGTCTCATAGACTTTTGGATGATATCCAGAGGAACAATGCCGATCCTCAACAGATTTTATAGTCCCTGTGAGTGCGATGCTTTCCTTAACTCATTTTGTTGTGGTTTACTGTGGCAAGGACGGATAGTGTTGATTCGTCGTCGGAAAATCAGGGAGTTAGAATGAGTAAGCATTCCGCTTTAATCAAATGGCATCGTAAAGCTGGCGAAGAGTTTAAGGATAATAAGTATAGTAGGGCACACATTTGGCAATTTGATGGAGGGTTGCAAGTCCCAGCATCTCCATCTCCCCACGTAGTACCATTACCACTATCCGTAGAAGAAAATGTTGATCCAGAAGAAGCGTTTGTCGCGGCACTTTCTAGTTGTCATATGCTCGTTTTCCTGTCTATTGCAGCAAAGCGACGTTATGTTGTGGACAGTTACTTAGATGAAGCGGTGGGGGAGCTTGAAAAAGGCGAAAACGGAAAAGAGTGGGTATCAAAGGTGACGTTAAACCCTGAGATAACATTTTCAGGTGAAAAACAACCGACACCATCTCAATTAGAAAAACTGCACCACATGGCCCATGAGAATTGCTTTATCGCCAACTCCGTTAAAACAGAAGTGACAACGCTTATTGCGAATTAAGTGAAGCTCTTTATCGAAAGCGCGGCCTATTACAGAGTTATATTAAGCCAGCAGTCATCCTGCTGGCTCGTTCACCTAGACGACACCTTGCTCAATCATTGCATCAGCGACTTTTCTAAAGCCTGCAATGTTGGCGCCTAAAACTAAATTTCCAGGTTGGCCAAACTCTTTACTGGTTTCGTTTGCATTGATGAAAATATTCTTCATGATGGTTTGCAACTGACTATCCACTTGTTCAAACGTCCAGTTTTGCATGCTGGCGTTTTGCGCCATTTCAAGTTGACTGGTTGCAACACCGCCTGCATTGGCTGCTTTGGCAGGCCCATAAGCTATGTCTGAGTCCACGATAATATTGGCAGCATCACGGGTGGTTGGCATGTTCGCCCCTTCACTAATCAAAATACATCCGTTTTCGATAAGAGCCAGTGCGTCGTCTGACGTTAATTCATTTTGAGTCGCACAAGGGAAGGCAGCATCAGCCTGATATCGCCAAACAGCATGCCCTTCATTAGGATAGTCGCCCTCTGGTGTGTATTCTGCTTCAGGGTAAGTTTCTAAATATTCTTCTAAGCTTGCTCTTTTCACTTCTTTCAGTTGTTTGAGGAGCTTAAGATCAATACCGTGCTCATGATAGATCGTACCTCGAGAGTCGCTGCATGTAACCGGCGTTGCTCCCATATGGTACAGTTTTTCAATGGCGTAGATAGCCACGTTGCCAGCACCAGAAACGAGGCAAGTTTTCCCTTTCAATGAATCGTTGCGGTCGTTGAGCATGCATTCTGCAAAATAGACGGCGCCATATCCTGTCGCTTCTTTTCTGGCGAGTGAGCCCCCCCAAAGCAGACTCTTGCCTGTAAGCACACCTTCGTAGCGCCCCGTCAATCGTTTGTATTGACCAAACATATAGCCAATTTCGCGCGCCCCGACGCCGATATCGCCTGCGGGAACATCGGTGGCAGGACCGATATGACGGTACAACTCGTTCATAAATGATTGGCAAAATCGCATGATCTCGCCGTCGGATTTTCCTTTAGGATCGAAGTTTGAACCGCCTTTGCCGCCACCGATAGGAAGGCCAGTCAGTGCGTTTTTAAAGATTTGCTCAAAGCCGAGAAATTTTATGATGCTCGCATTGACTGAGTGATGGAATCTCAATCCTCCTTTGTACGGCCCCAAAGCAGAGTTGAATTCAACTCGATAACCTTTGTTTACTTGTACATTTCCAGCATCATCAACCCAAGGAACTCGAAACATGATTTGACGTTCTGGCTCGACGATCCTCTGGATAATCGCTTGTTCCTTATATTTATTATTGCCTTCTATTACCGGCGCGAGAGAAGTTAATACTTCTTCTACCGCTTGGTAAAATTCTTTTTGCGCAGGGCTACTGTGTTGCAACGCAACAATAGTATCGTGTATGTATGACATAGGTTTCTTCCTTGATGTGAATAAGCAATCAATTTATATGAATGTATTTCCATTAAATAGTGATTTTGACCAAGATTCAATGGTTGTAGTGGTATTTCCTGCGGATGAGAATGTGCAGCTTCTAACCCGGGCAGTGTTGGTTGAGATAGGTAGGGCGAGCTAAGTAAGCGGGTGGTTGAGTGATCAGTTTCACATATAACAAGCAGAAATCACTTTAGTCGATGTTG
>NZ_JADDYG010000092.1:149393-155862 GCF_015163535.1 Vibrio sp. OPT46
ATTTCTTCCTTGATGTGAATAAGCAATCAGTTTATATGAATGTATTTCCATTAAATAGTGATTTTGACCAAGATTCAATGGTTGTAGTGGTCTTTCCTGCGGATGAGAATGTGCAGCTTCTAACCCAGGCAGTGTTGGTTGAGATAGGTAGGGCGAGCTAAGTAAGCGGGTGGTTGAGTGATCAGTTTCACATATAACAAGCAGAAATCACTTTAGTCGATGTTGTTGTGCAGTTACGCAAATTGTTTATGTTAACGTCATGTTAAAGTTTGTGTGTGTGATAACTTGTGAAAAGACAACTATATGGATGAGCTTAAGGTTCTGAACTCGTTTATTCAGCAGAATGGTCTACCAGCGTTTGGCCACCTTGATGGAATTCCAACATCGTTACAGCTAGATAAATTTACCTACCTTGATGAGATGGATAAGCCAGTGTCTAAGTGGCGCCGTTACCGCGATTATAAGCAGTTTCAGTTCGTCAATTTGGTCACACCTGATTACGTCATTGGAGTAGCGATTGCTGATATACGGTATTTAGCATCCGGCTTTTTCTACCTGTTTGATATTAAAAAGAATAAGTTGATTGAGCAACAATGGTTGAAACCTTTTAATATAGGTTATCAAACTCAGCCTTCCAGTTGGTGCAGTCTTGCCCATCTTGCTAACAAAAGAGTTCAGTTTTCTATTAAGGATGGTATTTGGCACGTCCACTTTGTGACAGAGTCAGTCAATGCGGATCTCTATTTACGTCCAGAAAATATGAGTTTGCCATTAATGTTGTGTACGCCAACAGGTTATGCGGGTTGGACATATACTCAGAAGCACAATGCGTTAGCAGTAGACGGTAACTTGTTCATATTAGGAAAAGAGCAAGATCTTTCAGAGGTGGCTGCTGGTTACGATTTTTCCGCTGGGTACATGCGGCGAGAAACAAGTTGGCGCTGGGCGAGTATCAATTGCTTTGAGGATGACAGGCGTCTGGGGTTGAATTTGGCAGCTGGCGTTAATGAAACTGGCTATTGCGAAAATGTATTGTGGATTAATGGTCAGCGTCACTTTTTGCAACCTGTGCAGTTTCAGTTTTCACGAAGTGATGAAGGGCAAAAGTGGCATATTACGTCTGAAGATAAACGAGTTAACTTACAGTTCACGCCTTTGAATCGACGCTCAGAGAAGAAAAATTTTTGGCTTCTCAAAAGTAACTTTCGTCAGTATATCGGTTATTTCTCTGGCTATCTTATCGATGGAAATGGCATCAAACATCAGTTAGAAGAAGTTATGGGTCTTACTGAAGATCACTATGCAAAATGGTAGAAACATAATGGATTGGACGCAGTTGATGGACCGCCCAGAATTACTTCTGATGATTCTGGCTCCAGTTTTCTTTTTCTGCATGCTTGCCGAATATTGGTTCGGACAAAGAAGGGGACGCTTGCCTGAAAGCGCGACGTATTACTTCCCTGAAGTAGCGTGTAATTTTGTTCTTGCGGGCTTACACCAAGCGACAGACATACTCACGGGTTTACTGATTGCTCAGTTGTATTTGTGGTGGTTTGATTGGCGTTTGTTTGATATCGAAATGAGCGTCTCAGCTTTTCTTTTACTTGTTGTCCTGCAAGATTTTTTCTATTACTGGTTTCATCGGGCTAGCCATCGTATTCGTTGGATGTGGGCCGCGCACGTTGTTCATCACAGTTCGGAAAGAATGAACTTCAGTACCGCATTTCGTCAAAGTTTAATGTATCCGCTAGCGGGGATGTGGATTTTTTGGTTGCCCTTGGTGATTATTGGTTTTGAGCCAAAATGGGTTGTCTTCGTTGTGTTGTTTAATCTGGGCTTACAGTTTTTTGTTCACACCCAATCAATTCGTTCGCTCGGGCCACTAGAGTGGGTATTTAACACGCCGTCTCATCATCGCGTTCATCATGGTGTGAACCGTCAGTACATCGACAAAAATTATGCGGGTGTATTAATTATTTGGGATCGAATGTTCGGAACGTTTGAACCAGAGGTGGAAACGGTTCGATATGGGGTTTCTAAACCTGTAAACAGCTTTAATCCCATCCGCGTGACGTTTGCAGAATGGAAAGACATGTTTTATGACGTAACTCGACCAAACTTATCATGGAAACAACGCTGCCGCCGTTTGTTCGCTCCGCCATCGGATTTTTATGAGTAAATTGGGATAAAGAGATTGGAGCGGGCAGCGGGAATCGAACCCGCATCATCAGCTTGGAAGGCTGAGGTAATAGCCATTATACGATGCCCGCGCATCGATAGGACTCAGTTAATATGCCACACTGGACGAAAAAGAAAAGTCTTTTCTCATCAAATGTTTGTCAGTTGCCTAAAAAAGTAGCGGACTGATGTTAAAGTGTTCATTGTCTCTGGTTTTTTGTGGCACTCGCGATTCCGCTACTAAGCCTAGGGGCTTCCAATTAGGTCGTAAACACCGAATTCTTAGGTGTTTAGATGTTGATGATATTCAAGATTTTCTGTGTAAAGGTTAATCTCGTTTATTGAACAGTCACGTTTCATGGTCAAGACTAGATATTGAAATGATTACTTTTTACTGTTGATGCGTATGTATAACACAGGGTAATTCTGCTGAAACAGTCAGCTTAACCAAAGGAGATTTAACATGATGAGAGGTTTGATATTAGGGCTGGTGGTGATGCTGGTATCTGCTTGTACTACCGTTACAACCGATGTAGATAAACAAGCCGACTTTTCAGCTTACAGAACGTTTGACTTCGGTGCTCAGGCGGAAGCTCCTACCAGTATTGATGGTCGACGTATTGAGCAAGGGCTTGCTGAACAGCTTGAGAGTAAGGGTTTAATTAAGGTAAATAGTGGCGGTGACCTTTACGTACATCATGATATCGTAGAAGAATCCGAGCTTGTTTCTTCAGGATCGTCGGTGAGCTTTGGCTATGGCTGGAATAGCTTTGGTGTGATCACTTCAAGCCCAGAAAGATATAAAGAACGTAAGTATGGGAAGTTGGTGGTTGAACTGGTTGATGCAAAGGCTAATCAAGTCGTTTGGAAAGGCGTTTCAAGTCGTAAACTGTCTGAGTCAATGAGCTCTGAGAAAAGAGAATCTCTCATCCAAGAAGAAATCGCGAAGATGTTTGAAAGCTACCCTTACGGTGAAAAATAATTAGTATTCTTAACGATTAAGAATACTAATTGCCAATAGTTACGCACAGGGTTAAAAGAACTTATTATTTTGGTTTTGGTTATCTTTGTGCGTACGACTCTGATTGCTTTACTCGGACTACTTTTCTGCTTGCTGGCTCCGAGCATGAGCCTGGCGCACTCACACCCAAATTTTCTTTCCGTTCATAACCAGAATATCGCTGTTGACGCTAAGTCGAAGCGCTTTTCAGAACATCCTATCTCTCCAATACAACAAGACTATCCGAGTTTAAACAGCCGGAACATATTGAGGGTTAGCCATGCTAAGGAAATGAGCTCGAACGACGATGTAGAACCCGAATGGTTTGAAATGCTTGATGTAGCATGGTGGGCGCATCGTTCGGCAATTTACTCGATGAAGCGGCTAAAACGCATCGGCATTGAGACTTTAGGTTGTTGTATTAAAAGTATTTTTACTCACTTTAAATACAGAATCGGCGTGAGAAAAGAATCGAATTTCATATACCGCTTTATACATGCTCGCTAACACATTCCATGTTTTTGCAACTTTTGGTTAATTATGCTTAGGAGCGGTTTATGTTTGATTCGATCATTCAGGTCTTGAGTGCTTTTTGGCATCAAGATTTCACGGCGTTAATGGCGCCAGGCAGTGCAGGTTTGGTTTATTTTGTTGTTGCTGTGATTATCTTTTTGGAAAGTGGTTTTATTCCTGCTGCACCTTTCCCATGCGACAGTGTCGTCGTATTATCCGGTACGCTGGCGGCGGTTGGCGTCCTTGACCCAATTATGATCATGTTGGTGATAGCTGTTAGTGCGGGGTTGGGAAGTTGGGCGGCTTATTTACAAGGCAAGTGGCTAAATCGCTTACCTAAGGTCCAAGGCTGGGTGAGTGCGGTTCCTCAAAAGCGTTTGGAACAAGTCGACGTATTACTCAGTAAACATGGATTGGTTGCGCTTTTGTGCGCGCGGTTTATTCCGGTTGTTCGTTCCCTATTGCCATTAATGATGGGGTTGCGAGTGAAACGTATTAGTAAATTCCATTACTTTGCGTGGCTGAGTGCGATTTTATGGACGCTGATATTATGCGGTTTTGGTTCATTACTTCCTTTGCTACCGGAAAATATGAGCAAAGCAATCACAATGCTATTAATGGCGGCACCAATAATTACTCTTGTGATTGGAGTGCTTAGTTTCTTGTTTGTTAAAGCACGTCGAGCGTTCTGTAAACCCAAGGATGTGTCTGAGTTTTCTCAGTAAGTTTACTTGATTTGCACTTTTAAGCTTGTATGCAGATTAGACATCTAATCGACAGGTTTTTATCAGTAAAAAGAAAGGCGCATACATTGCGCCTTTCTTTTTGAGTGTCGTTAGGGTTTCGAATTTAATAGCCAATGCTATATAAGTATTCGCCAACTTCTTTGCACTGAGACTTGTAGATGTTCTCTACTTCAGACTCATTCTTATCTGCTGCTTTAAATTCAAGTTCGGCAGACGATAGCTGGTCAAAGCTGTAGTCTCTCTCAGACATTAAGTAGTGTCTGAACATCGCTCTGTGTTCCGGAACTGCAATACGTGCGTTAGAAACGTTGGCACACTCTAACAGAGTGTCGTTACTCATTTCTTCTGGCTTAGTTTCTGTGTTTGCTAAGGTTGAGCCCGCTGAAAATAGTAATGCTAGTGCGATGGTTGTAGCGATTCTTGTCATTATATGGACCTCAAATTGGTTCTAGTAACAATGAGCATATTGGCTCTTATCGTTACATTTTCGTGTTCTCTGTATGTCATAAAAAGTTAAACAACAGAGAAGGCGTTGCGACCATGAGTAAAGACGTACATTAAGTTCGCTTCCTTTCTTCCTGAGAGGCGATAAAGAGAGCGTTGACTCATGAGTCCGCCATAACTGTCTAGAGGTAAGCGAGATGCTTGTTTTGCCAACTCCAGTAGTGGTGGAGAAGAGAAAGCAATAAGTAAAAAATAATCAGGAGTAAAATCTGATGATAAAACGCCATCAGTAGCTGATGTTCGGCGACAGGAGACAAGCCCGAACAACTCGCGCTTTATATGTAGGTAGTAACTTTCTGAACCCCAAGAGCTCAGAGAAGCTGAGGCATGAAAATCAGTGTGTGCTAGCTCAAAATCGTCTTGTTGAGAGAGTTTAAGTAGGCGCTCGGAAGTGTAATGTTTGGTGTGGTGCCACTCATGCGCATATGAAGCTGTGATGAGCCCTGAAAGCAGGGACAAAGAAAGCATCAATAATATACGGTGTAGATAACGCAAGAAGTAACCCTAAACATATAAAGCCACAGTTACCCACCATGATTAAGGAATCTTAGTGGAACTATGATAACGATGAAAGCCAGTGTCTGATGAACTCCGCGTATACTAACGAGATGGAAGGGGGATGAACAGAGTTTTCTGATCGCACTTAGGTATATCAGCGAATAACACAATAATTTTTCGCTTTCGAGTAAGCGAAAATGGAAAGAGAGTCGTTGCACAAGGACGATTAAGCTAACAGGATTATTACTGGGGAAGAAATAGAATCTTCTTTTTCTTCCCCATATTCGTCGCATCGATATTATGCGCTTGCGTAAATAACGCTGCCGCCTTTTATGGTGTCAATGATCTCGCGAGACAACTTCTCTGGCAAAGCAGGGCAACCCCAGCTGCGTCCGAGGTATCCATTCTTCTTGATGAAGGAAGGGTTTGCGTAATCGGCACCGTGCACGACAATGTAACGCTCGCGAGCTTTGTCGTTTAATCCAGAGCTTAGCCCATCTAATCGAAGTGAATAGCCATTTGAGCCGTAGTAAGTGGTATCAGTCAAAAAAGTGCCCAATGATGTTTTTCGCGAGTTTACGACATTTGAAAACTGTGTCGCTGTTTTCTTTCCGCTGTTCACGCCGTGAGAAACATACGTATTGTAGATTAGCTTCTTTTTATCTAAATCAACCACATAAAAACGCTTTTCAGTTGATGGTTTACTATAGTCGATGATCGTTAGTACCGACTTCTTTCTATCGGGTGTCTTCTGATAAGCGATGTAAGCGTCACTGAACAACTTAAAGTCTACTATGCCATCTAGCTTGGCTTGTTTAAACACATGTTCAACTTGCTTTGGTCGTAAATGATCCCTGGGTTCGTTATCTGATTGTTTTGCAAAAGCAAAAGGTGATACAGACAACAGCGCACATGTAAATAATAAAATTAACTTTTTCATCTTGGCTAAATAAAACTCTATGGTGTTACAAATTTACCGATTGCTTCATGCATTCGTTAAAACAACATGCACATCAATATAATTCTATTC
>NZ_JADDYG010000092.1:155872-157000 GCF_015163535.1 Vibrio sp. OPT46
TAATTAATTTTTTCATCTTGGCTAAATAAAACTCTATGGTGTTACAAATTTACCGATTGCTTCATGCATTCGTTAAAACAACATGCACATCAATATAATTCTATTCCCAATGTTTCTTATTGCACGCTTAGGTGCTTGATATTGGGTTGACGATAAGTTTTCGAGTTAAAAACTAACTAATTGAAACTTATAAAAAATATGAAGTTTAACGATGATTTCTATAAACTTCGGCGTAAATAATATCTGATATATGTAATTAATAAAACTGTGTTTAAGGATATTTGTGAAGTTGCTAATTTATAAAAACGGCGTTTTATTTTTCGTACTTTAGAAACTCTTTTTATTTCAATGTGTTTTCTTTTTCTACGCTTTATCCAATACCTCAAAAGTTTGTGATTTAACTCGTAACAAATCGTAACGCCGAATCGTTATGTGTATAAATGCATTTATAATGTATGAATAAACAACAGGGTGGTAAGAAAAGGCAGTAAAACAACGGTGAATCGGTTGTTTTTAATTCACGATTGACAAAGCTAAGTCTAAGTCGTACAAAAATTGAACTTGTGAATGTATCGTTTAAGTGAGAGTGATGAGCTCGACAAAAGTGAAGTGATGCGTGCTATTGTTTATTCTCTAATTTATTCGATTACATAAGGAAGGGTACATAGTAAAAATTGAAAAAATAATTCTATCGTGTGGATTGAAATATATAAATAATAAAACTTAGAAATTAAAAGATAAGAACGCCAGATCTGAATTCATTAAATTTTTGAACATGAAAGTAAACTCTATTTATTATGTTTGGTTTGAAAGCGCTCAAATTGATTTAAGGACGGTTATGACAGCATTTAATAAAGTGTTTATTGTCACTCCCAATGTTAATGATTTTGCAATGTTGCGAGAGTCGCCATTGGAAATGTCTCTTCAAGTAACGGCAAGCAAACCTATCCAACTCTATGGAGAGTCTGTTAAAGCCAGTTGGAAAAGTATTGATATTGAATGGTTAGACGTTAAGGGTGAAAAGCCATTACCCAGGCCTGATATTGCAGCATGGGGATCTTTTACTCTTGCTGTATCCGCTTCTATTGCGGATAAGCTCGATGTGTTGAGCGAGAATGTCGAATTTTT
>NZ_JADDYG010000092.1:157010-160304 GCF_015163535.1 Vibrio sp. OPT46
GATTGAAACTTATATAAAATATGAAGTTTAACGATGGTTTCTATAAACTTCGGCGTAAATAATATCTGATATATGTAATTAATAAAACTGTGTTTAAGGATATTTGTGAAGTTGCTAATTTATAAAAACGGCGTTTTATTTTTCGTACTTTAGAAACTCTTTTTATTTCAATGTGTTTTCTTTTTCTACACTTTATCCAATACCTCAAAAGTTTGTGACTTAACTCGTAACAAATCGTAACGCCGAATCGTTATGTGTATAAGTGCATTTATAATGTATGAATAAACAACAGGGTGGTAAGAAAAGGCAGTAAAACAGCGGTGAATCGGTTGTTTTTAATTCACGATTGACAAAGCTAAGTCTAAGTCGTTCAAAAATTGAACTTGTGAATGTGTCGTTTAAGTGAGAGTGATGAGCTCGACAAAAGTGAAGTGACGCGTGCTATTGTTTATTCTCTAATTTATTCGATTACATAAGGAAGGGTACATAGTAAAAATTGAAAAAATAATTCTATCGTGTGGATTAAAGTATATAAATAATAAAACTTCGAAATTAAAAGATAAGAGCGCCAGATATTAATTCATTAAATTTTTGAACATGAAAGTAAACTCTATCTATTATGTTTGGTTTGGTTTGGTTTGGTGTGAAAGCGCTCGTCTCATTAAGAAAAACGCTCAAAATTATTTAAGGACGGTTATGACAGCATTTAATAAAGTGTTTATTGTCACTCCCAATGTTAATGATTTTGCAATGTTGCAAGAGTCGCCATTGGAAATGTCTCTTCAAGTAACGGCAAGCAAACCTATCCAACTCTATGGAGAGTCTGTTAAAGCCAGTTGGAAAAGTATTGATATTGAATGGTTAGACGTTATGGGTGAAAAGCCATTGCCCAGGCCTGATATTGCAGCATGGGGATCTTTTACTCTTGCTGTATCCGCTTCTATTGCGGATAAGCTCGATGTGTTGAGCGAGAATGTCGAATTTTTACCATTAAATCTACAAGGAAAGCCTTGGCGAGCATTAAACATTGTCACTCAAATTGATGCCATTGATACCTCTGCTACCGAGTATAATCTTCGTCATGGTAAGCTAAGTCGTGCTAGACCGTTTAAGAAACTCGTTTTGAATAGAGAAGCCGTTAATGAATCTGACTTGTTCAGAGTAAAAGGTGCTGGGCTTAGAACGTTTTGCACGGACAAAAAAGGTGGCTTGTACGATAGCGTCAAAGCGCTGAATTTGACCGGTTTGGATTTCAAGGAAGTGCTGGTTTAAAAACGAATAAATAGTGATTTACTCGACTAAAGTCATAGATATAGGTATGGGGGAACAAAAGCTGAGCATCTATCAATTAAGCTCATATACAACTAAATACAGCCGCCACAGCTGTGACTGCTGTACTTCTCCCCTTAACTTATGTTCTTGAAACCCTAATTGAGCTGACCATGGACGCATCAAATCGACTGTCGTCATTTGCCGATTGCCACCACAAGCTCAATTGTTCTTTAGTCATTGGTTTGCCAAATAAATAGCCTTGCATATAGTCGCAGCGGTATGCCGATAGCCATTCATGCATCATATTGTGTTCAATACCTTCTGCTGTAACCGTTTTATTTTGGGCATGGCATAGCTCAATAATAGGTTTGATCACATGGCCGTTGTTGGTGTTCATCAATGTAACGAGGAACTCTCGATCAAATTTGATTTTTTGAACCGGATACTGAACGAGCTGAGTTAACGATGTGTAACCAGAACCAAAGTCATCAATTGCAAGACGGTAGCCACGTTTTGATAGCTCATCAAGTAGAGCCGTGCCTTGTTGTTCTGCGGCAAAGGTTTCGGTTATTTCTATCTCAATACATTCTGGTTTAACACTGTGCAGTGTCGCTTGTTCATGGATGTAGTTTGCCATTTCTATCGAGTTTAGCTCTGCTGATGAAAGATTGACCGAAAGAACAATATCCTTACCGAAAATATTCCTTAATTGATGGTATTCCGCCGTTGCATTGGCGAAAACCCAGCGGTCAATTTTATCAAATAATCCGGCTTGCTCTGCAATTGGAATAAACTCCTTTGGGGGGATAGGGCCGATACCTTCGGCTTCCCAGCGCAACAAGACTTCTAACCCCTCAATTTCGTTGCTTCGATTGTTCATATAGGGTTGAAAAACAAGGTGGAATTCTTCCTCTACATTGCTTTTTCGGAGCGCACGTTCAAGCTGACTTCGTCTTTGAGACTCAATATTGAGAGCGGCTGAATAATAGGCGTATTGATTTTTCCCTGCCCGTTTTGCTTGATACATAGCCGCATCGGCACTGGAGAGTAACTTCGCGATGTCAGTACCGTCTTGAGGATATTGTGCAATACCTACGCTTGCCGTAACGGGAAATGAATTACTCCAAGATGAACTGAGATTACTAATTGGTTTTAGTAACTCTGATGCAAGCAAATCAGGCAAGCGTTTTACCTCTTGATTTGAGCTCAGCAAAATTGCAAATTCGTCACCAGATAACCTGGCGGCAAAGCAGGGGCTGTTGTAATCGTGCGAGAACTTTTGACAGGCATTCTTGATGTGTGATGAGAACACTTTTAATAAGTTATCTCCCAATTCATGCCCGTATTTATCATTCACGTATTTAAAGTTATCAAGATCGACGTAAACAACCCACAGAAACTGCGAAGGGGAGATAAGTTCACGAGTGGCAAGCTCATGAAAACGATGGCGATTGGCGAGTTGCGTCAGGTGATCCGTTTCAGCTAGGCGTTTTGTCTTTTTATAGATGACATTAAGTTCCTCATACATATCAAAAAAGCGTGCAGAGAGGCGTCCTATTTCATCGTTTGTTTCTAGCTTTTCAATATTGTCACGTTGATTAGATTCAAGTTCGTTCAGCTGCTTATCAAGGCGAGAAACAGGGCGCAACACATAGCGGTACAACACCAAAATGATTAATGTGATGGTGAAAAACGCCGCTACGCCAAAGGAGAAAGCAAGTTCTAGCCACACTTTATCGACTTTGTTCCACATTAAATATTCGGCAGGAGAAAGCACGGCATAAAAGTGCGGCAGCAGCTCAATGGTTTGAGCGAGAGGAATATCAAGATAAATGGGTTTGTCGGCGAAAGTAATCACGCTGTGCGTGTCAAACTCGATTTCATGCTTAATCTCGTTAAAGGCTTCAAGTGATACGGAAACTACCACAAAAAACACATTTTTCGAGTCAAAGCTCAAAGGGTGAGTCCCCGTTCTTTTGTCGACGACCTCATATTGAAGAAGAATGCTTTGTCCACTGGAGT
>NZ_JADDYG010000092.1:160314-169800 GCF_015163535.1 Vibrio sp. OPT46
TGTGTCAAACTCGATTTCATGCTTAATCTCGTTAAAGGCTTCAAGTGATACGGAAACTATCACAAAAAACACATTTTTCGAGTCAAAGCTCAAAGGGTGAGTCCCCGTTCTTTTGTCGACGACCTCATATTGAAGAAGAATGCTTTGTCCACTGGAGTTATAAATAAAGCCAGTGTGACTGAAAGCCTCTCTCTCATTGAAACTTCGTGATATGTACTCTAACACCTTTGGGTCGACCACGCCTGATGATTCGTAATATTTGTTTTCTGTGTAGTAGAGAAGGTTTTGTTTGCCGTCGAGGATCGCCATGCTCGCATCGCCTTTGTAACCATGGCTCAATACTTCAGCGGTCTCGTCTAATCGGTTAAACAAGACTCGTTCACGATAGGGGTTGTTATGATTTACCAAATAGTCTTGTAATACATCACTTTTACTGAGCGTATAGGCATAACTATTAAGAAAAATATTCGCTTGTCGAAACTGCCCGGCGAGCTTTTCCATTTGCAACTGAATATAGCTGTCTTCCCGCTTGATGAGCGTCACTTTTTGAATGCTATAAATAATATAGCTAGATACTAACGCGCTTAATAAGATCACTGGCGCGACAAGCAAAATGACTCTATTGCTTAACTTCATTATGGTTCTTAGTTTCCGTTTGTGTCCCTACAAACGTCGCGTACCAGGTAAGGTACTGAACGGATGATGTGTTTTGGCAAATTGTAACCAGATTGTAAGGTGAGCGTTCTCCAAAATCAGGCAGCTATCTAAGAATTGTGATGACGTGAAAGGTTTCGAACTTATTAACTAGAGGTTTTCTCAGTAGTTGGACGTCCCTTTTCCTTCCTCCCTGTATAAAACCTAACCGTAATGACAGGGAAATACCGTCATCGAAACGTTTCGATGGTAAAGTGTGACTCAAGTGCACTTTTCCTATTCAATGACAATTGAATTACAGATCATTCTCACACCTTATCGATCTCACACTGGTCAAATTGCGATGACGAATTATTATTTCATCGAAACGTTTCGATGAGTTTTCTGTTAATAACGAAAACACTTTAAAACAGGCGCTCATGGTTGTATGAACGTGTAACCGAAAGGTCGATGAGATGAAAAAAAGTACCCTAATTAACTCAGATATTTCTTACTTGGTGGCGACGCTAGGCCACACCGACGAGATCACGATATGTGATGCTGGTCTACCAATCCCAGAGCATGTTCAGCGAATCGATTTGGCGCTAACGCATGGGGTACCAAGTTTTCTTGATACTGTTCGCGTAATTCTATCTGAGTCCCAAATCGAAGGGGTCATCATTGCGGAAGAGTTCTCTGATGCAAGCCCAGTTTTGCATGAAGCGTTGCTCAACGAACTGAGCAAAGAGAGTGAAGAAACGGGCAAATCTATTGAAGTGAGCTACGTGTCACATGAAGCGTTTAAAGCACGTACGGCGCAAAGTCGCGCTATCGTAAGAACCGGCGAATGCTCGCCATATGCGAACGTTATTTTCCAAGCGGGCGTGGTTTTTTAAGCCAGAGATATTGAGGACAGATTATGACTCAAGCCATTCTACAACTAAGCGAAATTGAGAAGGCGTTTCCGGGCGTAAAAGCACTCGACAAAGCAAGCCTGAATGTTTATCCAGGCCGTGTTATGGCGCTGATGGGTGAAAATGGAGCAGGCAAGTCAACGTTAATGAAGGTGTTGACAGGCATTTACCACATGGATGCGGGGAGCATTCAATATCAAGGTCAGCCGGCGGCCTTTAAAGGTCCACGCGATTCACAGGAAGCTGGTATTAGCATTATTCACCAAGAGCTGAACCTGATTCCTGAACTGACGATTGCCGAAAATATTTACTTGGGACGAGAGTTCACTGGCTCCTTAGGGTGTATCCAGTGGGGCAAAATGTATGACGAAGCTGACAAGCTTTTAAAACGTCTCAATGTAAAGCATTCATCAAAAACATTGCTTGGCGATTTAAGCCTTGGTGAACAACAAATGGTGGAAATTGCAAAGGCACTTTCGTTTGAGTCGAAAGTCATCATTATGGATGAGCCAACGGACGCATTGACCGATACCGAAACGGAATCACTGTTTAAAGTGATTAATGAGCTCCGCGAGCAAGGATGCGGCATCGTATACATTTCGCATCGTCTCAAAGAAATCTTTGAAATCTGTGATGATATTACGGTGCTTCGTGATGGTAAGTTTATCGGTGAGTGCAAGGTGTCCGACACTGATGAAGATGGCCTAATTGAAATGATGGTTGGCCGAAAATTAGAAGAGCAATATCCACGTATTGATGTACAACATGGCGAAACCTGTCTTGAAGTCATTGGTTTGACTGGGTCTGGCGTTCAGGATGTGAGCTTTACTCTCAAGCGCGGTGAGATTCTCGGAATTTCTGGCTTGATGGGCGCAGGCCGCACTGAACTCATGAAAGTCATTTACGGCGCATTACCTAGTGAGCATGGTGTTATCAATCTTGATAACAAAACTATTAACCCGGTTAGCCCGCAAGATGGCTTGGCAAATGGTATCGCTTACATCTCTGAAGACCGCAAAGGCGATGGTTTGGTTTTAGGTCTTTCGGTTAAGGAGAACATGTCACTTTGTTCGCTAAACCAGCTGACCAAAGGCTTCCAGATTCAACACAGCGACGAAGTGATTGCTGTGGAAGATTTTATTAAGTTATTCAACATTAAAACCCCAACGCGAGATCAAATCATCGGCAACTTATCTGGTGGTAACCAGCAAAAAGTTGCGATAGCGAAAGGGTTAATGACGAAACCTAAAGTTCTGATTCTGGATGAGCCGACACGTGGTGTTGATGTCGGAGCAAAAAAAGAGATTTATCAGCTCATCAACAAGTTTAAGGCCGAAGGTATGAGCATCATCTTGGTTTCTTCCGAGATGCCTGAAGTGCTTGGCATGAGCGACCGTATTTTAGTGATGCATGAAGGTCGTATCACTGGCGAATTCGATGCGAAAGACGCCGATCAAGAAAAACTACTCGCCTGTGCCGTGGGCAAAGAGATCAATGAGGAAGCAGCATGAGTACGAATACCATGAGCAAACCAACCGAAACTGGCAACAAGAAGTTGTTCACAAAAGAGTGGCTGATTGAACAAAAATCACTGATAGCTTTGATCTTTCTGATCGTTGTTGTGTCATTTTTGAACCCGAACTTTTTTACGGTCGACAACATTCTCAACATTCTTCGTCAAACCTCCGTGAATGCCATTATCGCAGTGGGTATGACATTAGTTATTTTAACAGCAGGCATAGACTTAAGTGTTGGTTCGGTATTGGCATTGTGTGGTGCCTTTGCGGCAAGCATGATTGCGCTTGAGGTTCCGGTGCTGGTGGCGGTTCCAACTGCTTTAGTCGCAGGTGCAGCGTTAGGTGCGATCAGCGGTATCATTATTGCGAAGGGTAAGGTGCAGGCATTTATCGCTACGCTGGTTACCATGACGTTACTACGCGGTGTGACCATGGTGTACACCGAAGGTCGTCCAATCTCGACAGGCTTTACTGACACCGCGGATGCGTTCGCATGGTTTGGTACTGGCTACGCGCTAGGCATTCCGGTTCCTGTTTGGTTAATGGTGGTTGTGTTTGCAGCGGCTTGGTATTTACTTAACCACACGCGCTTTGGTCGCTATGTTTACGCACTAGGCGGCAATGAGTCTGCGACTCGCCTATCAGGTATCAATGTAGACCGAGTGAAGATTGGTGTCTACGCCATCTGCGGTATGTTAGCAGCGCTTGCAGGCATTATTGTAACGTCTCGTCTTTCTTCGGCGCAGCCAACAGCGGGTATGGGCTACGAGCTAGACGCTATCGCAGCGGTTGTTCTTGGCGGTACCAGCTTGATGGGCGGTAAAGGTCGTATCATGGGTACCTTGATTGGTGCGCTGATCATCGGTTTCTTGAACAATGCACTTAACCTACTTGATGTTTCTTCCTACTACCAAATGATTGCAAAAGCAGTGGTTATCTTGCTGGCGGTATTGGTAGACAACAAAAACAAGTAATTCATAACAATCTGTATATATAAAACAGTGAATACAAACCGAGTCAGGGGACGTGTACTGGCTCACCCTACACAAAGGACTAGAACGATGAAAAAACTTGCAACTCTTATCTCTGCTGCACTTCTTTCTTCAACCGTATCGGTAGCGGCGCAAGCTCAAGATACCATGGCGATTGTGGTTTCGACGCTAAACAACCCGTTCTTCGTAACGATGAAAGACGGTGCGGAAGCAAAAGCGAAAGAATTGGGGTACGACTTAATTGTACTGGACTCGCAAAATGACCCGAGTAAAGAACTGTCGAACATCGAGGATTTAAGTATTCGCGGCGTAAAAGCAATTCTTATCAACCCAACGGATTCTGATGCAGTGTCTAATGCAATTCGTATGGCGAACCGTTCTAAGATCCCTGTGTTGACATTAGACCGTGGTGCAAGCCGTGGTGAAGTCGTGAGTCACATCGCGTCGGACAACGTAATTGGTGGTGAAATGGCAGGCCACTACATCATGGAAAAAGTCGGCGAAAAAGCAAAAGTCATTCAACTTGAAGGTATTGCGGGCACATCGGCAGCGCGTGAGCGCGGTGAAGGCTTTATGAATGCCGTGAAGGGCAGCGATATGGATCTTCTTGCTAGCCAACCGGCTGACTTTGACCGCACGAAAGGTCTAAACGTAATGGAAAACCTGCTAGCGGCTAACCCGGATGTACAAGCGGTATTTGCACAGAATGATGAAATGGCGCTAGGTGCACTTCGCGCAGTTCAAGCTTCTGGCAAAGATGTCGTTATCGTTGGTTTTGATGGTACGGAAGACGGCATTGCAGCAGTTAACCGTGGCAAACTAGCGGCAACTATTGCTCAGCAACCAGACCTTATCGGTGCTTTAGGTGTTGAAACGGCTGACAAAGTTTTGAAAGGTGAAGAAGTAGAAGAGTACATCCCAGTACCACTAAAAGTAGTCACTAAGTAAGTTTTAAGTTCAATAAATCATCCTAATTTTTGCTCTCTCCTCCGTTTATATCTGTCGTTTAGGAGGTGAGGGCAAACTTACCCAAAATACTGCAAAGTGTGGGGTATAGATGCCTTTGGCTTTTTATCGAGACTCCTTCATCAGGAAGAGAAGTTAAAGTCATCTAATGTATTTTCCTAAACAGTTTTTAAAAAGGGTTCATTCAGAACCGAGGATAACCGTATGAATAAGTTAGTGGTGTTAGGTAGTGTAAACGCTGACCATGTTCTTCAAGTGCCTTCTTTCCCTCGCCCAGGCGAGACGCTGCATGGTCGCAACTATCAAGTTATCCCAGGTGGCAAAGGTGCCAACCAAGCCGTCGCGGCGGCGCGATTAAATGCAGACATAGGTTTTATCGCTTGTGTGGGCGACGACTCATTCGGCATTAACATTCGCGAAAACTTCAAAATGGACGGCATCGATATCACTGGTGTGAAGATGCAGCCAAATTGCCCGACAGGTATCGCGATGATTCAAGTGTCGGACAGTGGTGAGAACAGCATTTGCATTTCAGCTGAAGCAAACGCCAAACTGACAGCAGAAGCGATTGAGCCAGATTTAGAGCGTATTCACCAAGCAGATTACTTGCTAATGCAATTGGAAACGCCGATGTGCGGCATTGAGAAAGCCGCGCGAATCGCGAAAGATGCCAAAACCAATGTCATTTTGAATCCTGCGCCAGCTCGTGAATTGTCAGATGAATTACTGTCTTACATTGACGTGATTACGCCAAATGAAACGGAAGCTGAAGTTCTGACAGGTATTACTGTAACAGACAACGAAAGCGCGCAAGAAGCGGCGAATGTGCTACATGGTAAAGGTATAGAAATTGTCATGATCACACTCGGTGCAAAAGGCGTTTGGCTAAGCCAAAACGGTCGAGGCGAAATCATCTCGGGTTTCCGCGTTGAAGCGATGGATACTACCGCTGCGGGCGATACATTTAATGGGGCATTCGTCACTGGTCTCCTAGAAGATTTACCTTTAGAATCAGCGATTAAGTTTGCACATGCGGCGGCTGCAATTTCTGTGACCCGCTTTGGCGCGCAAACGTCGATTCCAACCCGCGAAGAGGTGGACGCGTTTCTCGCTGAACAATAAGGCGCACAACGCCTCATTAAAATAGGAGTAGTAACATGGCGACGATGAAAGACATCGCAAAACTGGCAGGGGTTTCCACTTCAACAGTGAGCCATGTTATTAACAAGACGCGTTTTGTGAGCGAAGAGATCTCTGAACGCGTTAACAATGCCGCAAAAGAGCTTAACTACTACGCGCCCTCTGCATTGGCGCGTAGCCTCAAAGTCAATCGTACCAAAACCATTGGTATGCTCGTGACAACCTCAACCAACCCATTCTTTGGCGAAGTCGTAAAAGGCGTAGAGCGTAGCTGTTACCAAAAAGGCTACAGCCTCATTTTATGTAACACCGAGGGTGATAACGAACGTATGCGTCAATCCATTAATACGCTATTGCAAAAGCGTGTCGATGGTTTGATTTTGATGTGTTCGTCGCTAGAAGGAGAGCGTATCGATGTATTTGAGCGTTACCCAGATATCCCAGTAGTGGTAATGGACTGGGGGCCGATGCTATTTACAAGTGATAAAATCCAAGACAACTCACTTCGTGGCGGTTACTTAGCAGCGAAATACTTAATTGATTGCGGCCATACTGAAATTGGGTGCATCACTGGCCCTTTGATTAAACACCAAGCGCAAATGCGATACGAAGGTTATAAGCGAGCAATGAACGAAGCGGGCTTGGAATTTAATGCCAATTGGATCATTGAATCGGACTTCGAATGTGAGGGTGGGTATCAAGCGTTCAAAAAAATGGCTCAGCGTGGCGCATTACCTAGTTCGATTTTCGTCTCTAACGATATGATGGCGATGGGGGTGATTAACGCCGCAAATGAGCTCGATATTAAAGTGCCGGACGACCTGTCCATTATTGGTTACGATGACATCCATATCGCGAAATTTATGTCGCCATCGCTAACTACCATTCATCAGCCTAAGTACCGTTTGGGGCAGGCTGCCGTTGAGACTCTTGTCCGAAGACTGGACGACAAATCTAACGACGCTCAAGTCGTTCAACTGGAACCAACATTGGTTGTACGCAACAGTGTGACGAATTTCTCTTAATTAAAAACAAACGCATGGTTAACAAATTTAGTGCATATAATTTATAAAAAATGGGCTAAAAAATAAATAAGCATGCAAAACAGATGTTCGAATTTATTAACTCAACATTTGAAAAGTGTGATTTTTTGCGAGTAACTCGAAAGATTTCGTGTCGATAGTGCTTAAAAAGCTTATTATTAATAAAGCCTATAATTAGATTTATAAATTATTGAGATGAATGGAAAATCTTTATGTTAGTTAAGAGATATGCACAGTATTCAGTAAAGAGGCCGTGGTTTCACCGTTTCAATATTTCACTAGTATTAACGGTGTTTGTCGTGAGTGTTTATGAACTACTTGCGAATGAAGAGTATGTATACTTGGCTGGCGTGGTGTTTACATTTGCTTCGACTTTACTGTTCGCGTCAGCATCGACGTTCAAAAAGCGCTACCTAGGACACGAGTCCTAGTTCATTTGGAATGAATAATTGAGATAAATAGGTACTTTCAAGTAAGTAATGAATCTGAATTATGATCGAGTGCATCAAGAGGAGGACAAATGTCCTCCTTTTTGTTGGGGATCACGCTCTAATATAAGCGTATTCCAAACAAAATAATAAAGGACATCACCATGGACCTCTTTGCTTTACTCGATATTAATAATACCCTCTTTAACATTCCGATCGGCGACGGCTACGCAATGAGTTGGATCGAAGCTTTCGGTACCGTTTTTGGACTGCTTTGCATTTGGTTTGCCAGCCAAGAAAAAACCATCAACTACTTATTCGGTTTGCTGAATGTCACGCTTTTTGCCGTTATCTTTTTTCAAATTCAGTTATACGGATTATTGCTTCTTCAATTGTTTTTCTTCTGTGCGAACATTTACGGCTGGTATGCGTGGACCCGTCCAAACGCACAAGGTGAAACGCTGGAAGTTCGCTGGTTAAATAAACAGAAACTTATTACTACTGCCTCTATTAACGTTGCATGTATCGCATTATTAACGATCTATATCGACCCATTTTTCTTTGCGCTAGCAAACATTGCTGTTGATAGCTTGAATCTCTTTGGTGCTGGCTTGGCTGAACCGGTGCTTGAACCTGATGCGTTCCCGTTCTGGGATGCAACCATGACAGTACTGTCTGTTGTTGCACAAATTCTGATGACACGTAAATACGTCGAAAACTGGATTCTATGGGTTGTGATTAACATTATCAGTGTGGGTATCTACGCGACGCAAGGTGTTTACGCAATGTCTGTTCAGTACGCGATTCTTATGTTCATCGCTGCCAATGGCACGCGTGAGTGGGCTCGTAGCGCTAAGCGCAATGGCGATAAAACCTTAGCGCACGCTGCTGCGTAAGGAACGAAAAATGGCCAAACAACCTCATATCGGAGTGGATGAAACACAAATCGCTCCCCTCGTTATTGTATGCGGCGAGCAAGATAGAGCGAATCGTATCGCGGCATTATTTGATGATGCAGAAATGGTGTCGGAAAACCGCGAGTATCGTGTGTTTACCGGCAACTACAAAGGCAAGCCTGTTTCAGTGTGTAGTACAGGTATAGGTGCGCCATCGATGATCATCGCAGTGGAAGAGCTAAAACAGTGCGGTGTGACTCATGTGGTACGCGTTGGATCTGCGGGGGCAATGCAATCAGGCATTCATCTTGGCGAGTTGATCATTGCCGAAGGCGCGGTAAGAGATGAGGGCGGCTCTAAAGCGTATGTCGATTCGTCTTATCCAGCCTACGCAAGCTTTTTACTGTTAAAGGAAGTTGAGCGTTACTTGTCGATGCAAAAAGTGCATTATCATTTTGGTGTGGTACGTTCTCACGACAGTTTCTATACCGATGACGAGGATGCAATATGCCAACATTGGAACAAGAAAGGCATCTTAGGTGCCGATATGGAAACCTCTGCGCTGTTTACGGTCGGTCGACTACGAGGCCTTCATGTGGCTTCGATATTAAACAACGTGGTGCTGTATCAACAAGATGTGAAAGAAGGGGTTGGTCAGTACGTTGATGAGGCCAAAGTAATGATGCAAGGTGAGAAGAGCGCCGCGATTACGGCATTAGAAGCCTTGGTTGCTCAGCGTTAGCCAGTCTCTATCTCAGTAAGTCACATAAACAGAATAGATGTAAAGCGACAGGTCACTGTCGCTTTTTTATTTGGAGTTACGGGGTACAATCCACCTTAAATAGTTGTCCGTAACTTTTTCTGAGAGAGCAGAAAATGAAAATCAGCCCTTATCCGACTGGTCGCTTCAAAACATACCTTGAAGAAAAGAGTGCCACCTTTCGCGATTTGATTTAT
>NZ_JADDYG010000092.1:169810-170582 GCF_015163535.1 Vibrio sp. OPT46
TCTTAAATAGTTGTCCGTAACTTGTTCTGAGAGAGCAGAAAATGAAAATCAGCCCTTATCCGACTGGTCGCTTCAAAACATACCTTGAAGAAAAGAGTGCCACCTTTCGCGATTTGATTTATCAATGCCAAATAAATTCGCGTTACTTTGATGCTGGGGAAGCAATTCTCCGCCAAGGTGAGCAACTTCAGTACTTGTATGTTGTGCCAGTAGGTCGAGTCTCGATGAACATATTGGCCGCAAATGGACGACGTTTTCAATTAGGGGAAGCTAACTGCGACTATCATATTTATGGTGAAATGGAGTTCTTCACTCAGACTCCTTGTCAATGGAATGTGATAGCAGATGAACATATGCAGGTTGATGTTATCTGTATCCAAAAACTAACCGAAGCACTGCAAAATCATCCCCAAATGATGGTGTTCTTCGCTTCAGCATTGGCTGAGGATTATCAAGACTCCATGGATATCTACACTAATCGTTTGTTGCATCCCATTACTTACAACATTGCCTATGATCTTCTCGTCCGTAATCAGACGGATAAGCTGCTTGGTGGTTTTGATAAAGTGAACCAAGAGGCTGAGCGGTTTGGTACCTCAGGCCGAGTCTATCGACGTGCAGTTAAGGACTTGATTGAAAAGGGATTGATTACAAAAACGGACAACGGTTTGGAGATTATTGATGAGCTGGCACTCAAAGCGTTTATTGAAGCGCATGAATGATACGCCCAGGTATTGGAACTGATGGGTTTTATAAGTCTTTGATATATCTA
>NZ_JADDYG010000844.1:0-235 GCF_015163535.1 Vibrio sp. OPT46
CGAATAACAGTTATTCAAAGCTCTCATTCGTTGATCACGTTTGCCGTTCTTATTCAACAGAACGATTAATAAGGGAGGTTTTATATAACAACAAAGATGCAAATGCAAACCGTTGTCATTATCATTACATCAACAAGATCATTGAGAGAATTGCTAAGTGTTAGTGATAATTTGCTCTGCTGAACTTCATTAGTAAATTATAGGCAGGTCAACGAGAGCAGCGGTCTCCCACTGC
>NZ_JADDYG010000845.1:0-383 GCF_015163535.1 Vibrio sp. OPT46
CTTATCACCACAGCACCAACGGTAGTTTACGAAGTTGAGAAGACGGATGGCGATCTGCTGTATGTTGATAGCCCAGCAAAACTACCAGCGATCAATGATATTGAAGAAATTCGTGAACCGATTGCACGTTGTAATATCCTTGTGCCTTCAGAGTACCTCGGTAACGTAATCACCCTGTGTGTTGAAAAGCGAGGCAGTCAAGTTGATATGGTTTACCACGGTAACCAAGTCGCTGTGACTTACGATATTCCAATGGCTGAAGTAGTACTGGATTTCTTCGATCGTCTGAAATCAACATCACGCGGTTACGCATCTTTGGATTACAACTTCCAGCGTTTTGAAGCTTCGAACATGGTACGTGTAGACGTTCTTCTTAACGGTGA
>NZ_JADDYG010000846.1:0-507 GCF_015163535.1 Vibrio sp. OPT46
TATCTTTCGCTAGGAACAATTTTGAGAATAGAGCTGCAGTCACTATTACGTTGTGCATTTGGTATTAGCTTATTACTAGTCAGGTATTTGTTCGCGTACTCTTCATGAAATGACGGAGTGACAATATCGTAGTAAACGTTAATATCGTTATCTTTTGCATAGTCAATAAACTTAGATTTAACCCACCTGGTGTACATAACCATTGGAAGTGATTCCGAAAGAGTGTCAACCGTTGAAACAATTAAGGGGCGATTTTTTTCGATCCAACCATTTTGAATACAAACTCGATAAGCTTCAGAAGCAGCATTCAAAACTGTGCTGGAGTCTTTACCCATACTGCAAGGAACAAACACTAACGAATCACTAGATCGCAAAATCGTTATAAACTCTTCTACAACCGCATTGAACTTGAAGCTAACACTCTCGTGCAAAGCCACCAATTCGTTTTCTATTAGGTTTGTTGTTTCAAAAATATTAACCATTGGCTGAACCATTACTAAAGACCGA
>NZ_JADDYG010000847.1:0-552 GCF_015163535.1 Vibrio sp. OPT46
GGATTAACCGCAGACTCCCAAGGAGTAGAACATACTGAAGCTGAGAAACATAAACCCAAAGTTACAATGAAACTCAGCCTCATAGCCTTTAACCTTTAATAGTGTTCGCCATTATCGTAATAAGCTTTAGGAGATAAGGCGGAAAAGATAACTGCAACATCAATATCGGCACCAGCGATACCGCGCACTTGTTGCGTAATAAGCTTGGCAACTTCATCTTGCACTTCCTGACCACGGTCGAACCAAAGCACTTCGACAAAAGGATATGCAGCACTCACCTCACCCTCATTGAAAAACGTAGTGTAGATATACTCAAAAGTAAAATCCTCACGCGGACAGTCCATTAGAGGCTGAAGTTCATCCGTAAGGGGTTTTGATAATGCCTGAACAGCTTGTGGCTCTACAGCACGGAATCGAAAATGTGGCATAAACTTACTTCCTAATTATTAGCATTAATGCATGATGATAACAGGAACCAAGTCAGTAATCATCCAAGCCAATGTAACCACTGACCTTTCAATAGATTGTGAATCAGATGTGCTCGATAACGAA
>NZ_JADDYG010000848.1:0-409 GCF_015163535.1 Vibrio sp. OPT46
TCTATTAGAGTAAATCCCGTTTGTTTTTTCATATTATTTTCACAGCAAGTTAAAGGTAGAAAAACACTGACCGTACACTTGTTTATTGTGTAAATAAGTACGGTAATGATAAATCAATCAGTAGTATAAAGAGGTGAGTTGTAAAGTGCTATACCGACGCCGCACTAATTGACTGAATCCATTAAATGCAATGGAGAATTCACGGGTCTAATTCTGCTAGATTTTAAGAGGTCATTAATTCCGCTGAAGAAATGCTGCGTGAACAGGCGAGCATGAATCCTCTTCGATGTAAGCAAACATGTACATCAGCGGAATGAAATACAAAATGCAAATGAGGGCGAACCGCACAAATGGATTGTCTTTTTATTCACTTTGATGAATGCTACGCGGAATTCATATCGCAGTATGC
>NZ_JADDYG010000849.1:0-367 GCF_015163535.1 Vibrio sp. OPT46
AATCGCTAATCGGCGTTTAACGCCATATTTCGCTGTCATATAAACCTCTGTGTGTATTAGAAAAGTGCTTCCTGCAACAGAATGTATAGTTCACAAATAGCGGATAAGCGAATTTACTAAATGAGAATTCTTTCTATCTTCGCCTAACATTACACCGTTATTTGTAGCTAATACGCACTCCAATAGCACTTTAGTTCAGAGCGCCATCGCACCATTCATCACTACTATTAATCTCAAATATTAAGATTGTCTACGCATATCACAGTGCCCATAAAGTACCTGATTGCTTTTATATAAATATTAATGATAATACGTTTTACTACTATTAATAATTAAGGTACCCGTGTGCTTGACTCCAAGGTTTCAA
>NZ_JADDYG010000093.1:0-2259 GCF_015163535.1 Vibrio sp. OPT46
CAAATATCTACTGATATTTTTCTCACCTCTACACTTGGGTCTGCTTCACATTCAATCATTTAATTTATCTCATTTTAGTAAGCTTGAAGTTACTTAGCTCAGTAAAGAAGCGCACACTTTTAACGTGTATCTCTAATTTGAATATTTAAGTTATGAATCAAAAACTGTGAGCAAAAAATGCATAATAGGTTTATTTAAGTATAAGATAAGCACCTGTTGATCTCGGTATTTAACTAACTCTTTGACTATGCGTTTTGTTTCCCTATGCATTACTTCAATCCTGCTCTGCTCGTCTCCTTTGGCATATGAGCTAGATTACTATTCTAAGTTTGGTCACATCGATAATTACGGCAATCTTGATCTTAGAAACAAGCCTTACACCCAACTCCCCTCTGGCCTAGTGGTAAAGGGCAACTTAAACATCTCACAAACCCCTATCAAAACCTTGCCTAAAGGGCTTGATGTTGAAGGCAGTCTGGAAGCAACTAACAGCGCACTCAAAGTTATTCGCTCAGGAACAAAGATAAAAGGCTATGCAAACCTACTAGGTAGTAAGATCGAAAACTGGCCTAAAGGCATCAAACTAGGCGGTTACCTAAATCTGACAGATACACCGTTAAAAGCGCTTCCAGCTAAACTTCGAGTAAAAGGTGATCTAAGTGTTATTCGCACTCCCATTTCTGAACTTCCTGAAGGATTGGTGGTTGATGGTAATCTTTATATTGGAGGATCAGCGCTGAAAGTATTTCCAGACACAATGACGGTGAAAGGGAATATCTATTTAGGTGGTAACAGGATCACCAAATGGCCTAGCAATTTAACCCTTGGTGGCGCCGTCGCACCTTAAAGAGCAGATAAACAAAAGCCCCGGCAGGCCGAGGCTTTAAGGCATTCTGAATCAACAGAGTTCAGTGACGAAGATTACTCTTGGTTATTCACAGGATTAGCATAGCTCGCCACCAAATAAGGTCTTGCGCCTTCAGGTAGCTGATCCAACTTATCCGCGAGATGACGCTTAACCGCTTCCGTAATGATGCTCGAATCTTCATGCCCAGCAGCTAACAAGTTGATTGGGTACAACTTGTAGTTGTTGTGAATTTGGCGGTCGATTTCACCAGCAAGAGATTCCGGCGTTTCAAACTCTTGCTCAATCACATCACCAAACGCAACATGTACACGGCCTTTATAGCCAACGATACCTTGAATGATGCTTTCGATATCTTCAAATTCGCCTTTTTCATAGCGGCCATTTTCTGCTTTTTCGTACAGCTCTTTTGCTTTGGCAATGTCACATGGATCATTTTCATAGGCAATCGAGACAGGAACGATTTTCAAAGAACGCGTGTACTCACCAAAACTGATTTTTTGTTTACGACCTTCAACATGGAACATTTTTAAAATCGCAGGATCAGTAAAGTCGTTTCCATCTTTAGCACGACCTTCCTTTTGGGCAATCCAAATTGAATTGCCAGTATCAAGCGAATGTTTGATATAGCTTGACAGTTGTCCCAATGCTTTCATCATTTCTCTAGGCGCTTTAGCAGAGCGCTTAACGATGAAGCTCTTATTGAGTCGCATCAATTCTGTCGCACATGGCTTCTTCAGCAGGTTATCGCCAATCGCTATACGAACTGTACGGTGCCCACTTTGGTACAAGCCATAGTTTACGAGCGCAGGGTCCATCGCAATATCACGGTGGTTAGAAACGAATAGGTATGACGTGTTTTTATCCAGCTTATCCAAACCAGAAAAAGTGACGCCATCCGTTGTCTTATTCAATGTATCTTTCAGATACTTCTTCACTTCAATCTGAATTGCTTCGACAGAATCAAGCTTGCTCCACTTAGCTTTCAGGTAGATGCGCAGGATCGGGCTCATTAGCGTTTTGAACCACGCTGCTTTATTAGCAAAGCGATGTTCTAGGATAGCAGTGATAAATTCATCATCTTGGATTAGACGATCCAGCGCTGCTGGAATTTCTTCGTCGTTGTAAGGACGAATTTCAATATAAGGATCGGTATTGGCTGTCATTGTTCATTACATATCAAAAAAAGCTGGCACATTTTACGCATAGTTTTGCTGACAAGCAGCATTTCAACCCATACTTTTAACATGGTCATACCAGTTAAGCCACCATTTATCATGCTAAAAAATTCTCTCAGCAGGTTGGAATCGTATGGGTTTAACGTTACCCTTAGCGCCAAAAAACACTGGTACTCATAATGAACTACGCAATTGAATTTCACGACGCTAAATACC
>NZ_JADDYG010000093.1:2269-7859 GCF_015163535.1 Vibrio sp. OPT46
TGCAGGTTGGAATCGTATGGGTTTAACGTTACCCTTAGCGCCAAAAAACACTGGTACTCATAATGAACTACGCAATTGAATTTCACGACGCTAAATACCCCTTTCTTGATGTAGCTGCGCGTAAAAAAGCACTGAAGCACAGTCTATTGTCTGTCATCGAAGGGTTAGCCGTCATTAAATTGGGTAAGCAGGAGTATGCCATTGAACCAGGCCAATATTTTTGGATTCCTCAAGGATGTTTGAGCTCCCTCACCTTTTTACCTAATTCTCGTGTATATCGTTGTGATTTTTCTGTGCGTTTAAATGACGACTTCTCACAACAAGCGGGCTTTGTGAAGCCTTCACCGCTACTAAAAGCGCTCGTCGAGAAGCTAGCAACAACTGCCGAACGCTCGGATCTGCAAACCGATCTACTGACAGTAGTAAGACATGAAGTATTGACGCTGTCTCCTAAACTAGCGCACTCAACGTTAACGAGAACCATCAATCAATGGACTCCTGGCTGTGACATTAATATTTCTAAAGAGCTTTGCTTGGTACTAACACTACGTGAAGCAAGAAAAATGAAACTGTCGGGGAAGAAGGAAGAGCAAATTGTTGACTCTCTTTTTGCTGGTAACACCGAAGAATATGAACAGCTTTGCTTTTTAGTCTTTGGAGAAGCGCTATAACTTGCTCTTTAACAAGCTACGTTTTCAGCATTACGTAGAGTTACGGATACAGAAAGTAGAGATTCAAGTAAAAGCAAAAAGGGCGTACATTGATAATGTACGCCCTTTTTTCATTTGCTTGAGGTGTCTAGAAAGGTACTTCTATCTGCATCATCCAGTCAGCGTCATAATATTCGTGCCAACGATAATCAAACCGCATTCTTGGCTGTCCGTCGGATTTATCACCAAAACCAACGCTGAACATCAACCCGTGACTACGAAGCCACTCTTCTGTATCCATTTTACTCTCTTCGTCTCGGAGCTCTTCCGGCATCCAAAAACCAAGACCAAAGTAATTCTTTTCTAAGTTTTGAGTTAGAAGTGGGGTGTCTTCCGGCTTAATCGCCCACTCCTCCCAATAGTTTTCTGTTGGTCCTTCAAGCTTCGCTTCCGCTGCATACCAAATCAATGCTTCAGTACTTAACACGCCGATGGAATCTAAAATTTCTTCACAGATTGGAAGCGTGTTATCTTCAAACACCACGGAACGATCAGAAAAATAGTTACACGCGGAATGAGCTTGTGTCACCACAAGCAGCGCACATGCACTAAATAAAACGACTCTGACCATGAAAATCTGACCTCTCAGTTCCCAGACAATGTTTCTCTGTATAAGCCTTTACTAAGTAATAAATCACGTACGGAAGGTGTTGTATAGGCGCCGATCTCTTCACCCTCGGCCAATGCTTTGCGAATATCTGTGCTTCTGACTTTTACTTTTTCAGGACATGCCATAACAGTCCAACGTTCCGTAATCTCTTCAGCTCTACTAAATTTAGCAAATTTGAAGAAATTATCAGGACCAATGACAAAAGTTATATCGGCAGTTGGGTAAATTTCTTGAATTTTTTCTAACAACGCATAGGTCGTCACACTTTGTCCAGGTTGGTATAAAGCTTGCTCTGCATCAGAACGCTGAACATTAGAAAGCCCCATATCTTTGATGAACGCGTCAACCATTTTGCACCGAGTTGGGTAATCAAGCATGTTCTTGCCCCAAGCGTGTGCAATGCTTGGCTCAAGTAGCACAAGATCAAAGTGGCTCAAAGACTCAATAACACTTTTATGCCCTAAACTAGGTGGGTTAAATGCACTACCAAAAATGGCGATTTTTTTCATATCCGGTGATTACCTGGTTGAAGAGAGTTTTCTAATCTGATGATTTCGGTATGATACTACTAATCTTTACAGCTTTTGACCCTAAAGTCGCGTTTAATGAGCCTCAACTGTATGGTTTATCACCATTTGAGCAAATGCGCTTTAGAGTCTGAAATATTTGCAGGAAAAGGAACCCTAAATGGAACAATCCATCCGTGACGAAATGCGCGTACTCCCTTCAATTGATCCGCATTTTGAAATTGAACGCCGTGTCGCTTTTATTAAGCGTAAATTGCAAGAAGCGGGCTGTAAGTCTCTTGTTCTTGGCATCAGCGGTGGCGTTGACTCAACGACATGTGGTCGTTTAGCTCAGTTGGCTGTAGACCAACTAAACGAAGAAGCGGGCAACAATAGCTACCAATTTATCGCAGTTCGCCTGCCTTACGGGGAGCAAAAAGATGAAGATGAGGCTCAGCTCGCTCTGTCTTTTATCCAGCCAACCCATTCTGTATCGGTGAACATCAAAGCAGGTGTTGACGGGCTTCATTCGGCTTCTCACGTTGCATTAGAAGGCACAGACCTTCTACCAACTGATGCAGCAAAAGTCGACTTCGTAAAAGGCAATGTAAAAGCGCGTGCTCGCATGGTTGCTCAATACGAGATCGCGGGCTACGTAGGCGGCCTTGTTCTTGGTACTGATCACTCAGCAGAAAACATCACTGGTTTCTACACTAAATTTGGTGATGGTGCTTGTGACATGGCACCATTGTTCGGATTAAGTAAGCGCCAAGTTCGTGAAGTGGCTGCTACATTGGGTGCACCTGAGCAACTAGTGAAGAAAGTGCCAACAGCAGACTTAGAAGAGCTTGCTCCACAAAAAGCAGATGAAGATGCCCTAAGCCTAACTTACGAGCAAATCGACGACTTCTTAGAGGGCAAACCTGTTCCACAGCAAGTGAGTGACCGTCTGGTAGCGATTTACAAAGCAACACAGCACAAACGCCAGCCAATCCCGACGATTTACGACTAAGCGATATTTTCAGCTCTCTTTAAAACTCAAAACGCTGCTAAAAATAGCAGCGTTTTTTTGTCTAGGAACAGTTTTTGTCGAAGGACAAAGTTGCTCTCGCCTAGTTGGTTACTGTTACGTCCGTCTCTGGCACAGCACAACACGCCAATACGGTTCCCATTGCACGCTCCTCATCAGTCAACGCGGGCACGTCCGGATGATGTACTTGACCCGACGTAAGCTGAACCTTACACGCGCCACATAAGCCAGCACGACAGCTATTGCTGATGACCTTCCCAGCATCTTCGAGCTGATCTAACAACGTTTTTTGGTTGTTGCCTACGACTTTAGTTCCATTAAAGTCAATAGCGAGACTTTTCTCTGGCTTTGACGTAAGAGAAGAAACTCCAAACGCTTCTTGATGGTAGTTTTCCTCTGACAGCCCTTTTCTTAGTAGAAGACTTTTTGCTTTATCCATAAAGCCATCCGGGCCACACACAAACACCTGCCGCTGTTCAACATCTTTGATTTGCTTAATGTGTGACAAACTTAAACGCCCTTTCAAACCAAACCAATCAACAGCAGGTTGCGTTAAACAGACTTTTACTTCTAGCCCTGGGTGCTCACGCTTTAACTGCTCCAACTCTGAGCGACAAGGAATATCATTCTCGGTGCGACATTGATGGTAGAAAACCACGTTATCCAACTGATTGTGATCCGCTAAGTAACGCACCATTGATAACATTGGCGTTACTCCGCTACCCGCAGAGAGTAACAGCAGAGGCTGCGCTTCATGCGTTTTAAGGTGGAACTGACCGTCAGGTTGTTCTGCCTCTAAAACATCACCGACTTGTAAGTTGTCTAAGAGTGAGTTAGAGACTCTTCCACCCGCGATACGCTTTACAGAAATAGCATAACGACCCGGGCGAGAAGGACTGGATGACAAGGTATAGCGTCGACCCACTTTCTTACCATCAATATTCACCTCTATTGGCAGGTGTTGTCCTGGCAAGTAATTAGGCAACGAACCTTTGTTTGGCTCTAACCATAAGGTCACAAAGTCTTGGGCAATTTCTTCACGCTCAACACATGTAAGCTTCATGCGCACTGGCGAGTTATCTGCGTAAAACTCCGGCTCTTTGTACTCCAATACTTCAACTTTATCGCCTTGACGAATAATGCCTTCATTTCGCGCGACAAGATTCTGGCCAAAGAACACACCACCGACACCGTTTGCACGGAACTGTTGCAAGGTTTTGAGCGGCTCTTTGCTCTCACGGAATGTGCCTCTTTGGGTATTCACCGTAGTCAGGATACAGCGCTCGCAAGGTTTGAGAGACTCAAACTCTACCTCACCGATTCGTATGCGCTTCCATGAATCTTCTTCAAATGGCTTAGTATCAGAGACAACTAAGTTAGTACGAAACTGATCCATTGAGTGTAGCTCTGAACTTCTTCGGTTCAGCTCATCAAGTGAAGCTTGGCTGATCACTAAAACCGGATAACCATCAGCAAAACTGACGTTTTGACCTAGCTTTTCACGGACACGATTCGATTGCTCACCACTAAACAACAACTCAACGCGCTGCCCCAACACACGACTAAACCAGTCATCTGCATCATCTGTCGTGGTATAGGCAGTAAACGTATCTTTCCAAACCGTTGCAGGTGTCTCCTGCATTTTGAAATCTTGGTAACGGATTTTAAGTGGCTCCATACCCAAACTACTAAACACCACTCCATCGGACAATAAGGCAGACTTAATGGTTACCATTTGCGGATACTTTCGCGCAGTGATCATCGAGCCATCAGCTTTCGCAATCATAAAGCGACGATCGAAGCTCAATCCTTGCTTCTCAACCCATACGGACGACAGCGATAATCCGCCAACTGACTTAACCGGAAAAACATTAATTTGGGATAAAACGGGTTGCGACATAGCCTTCTTCCTACGGGTGTTTTTTATTTGTTGCGGTATTGTATACTCAAATCACATTAAGTTGCAGAGTCTGCTGCCTCTTCATCCATTTCAACTTTCTCGAAACCATATTCTTATAAATTTGGTTTTAGTGACAAGTATTTACTACACTCAATATTCGCGTTTTTTAACACCGTTCTGACCAAATACCGTTTGATAAAGTGTGATACGACACACATAATTCACCCAAGTTATCACTACTCCCATTTATCGATTTGGAGCTTAATTATGGATACAAGAAAACTGGTTCTGATTTTGTTATGTATCTTTCTTCCGCCTGTCGCGGTGTTTATGGAGAAAGGTCTAAATAAAGACTTTTTGATTAATCTAATATTGACGTGTTTCTTCTTTCTACCAGGTACGATCCACGCGCTTTGGTTAACAATGAAGTAACCACTTACACTCTCACTCTTTATAAAATTGAAAAATGGGATGAAATATGAGGGCAATTCCTCTATCATCCTGTCGCCTAAGCGCAAGCGTTTGCTCAAAAGCAAATACGGCGCTTAGGCTCCAATCAGACAACTTTTCAATGGTGGGAGCAATTAATGACAACACTGACTATCACTCGTCCTGACGACTGGCACGTTCACTTACGCGATGGGGAAGTTCTTAAAGACACCGTTCGCGACATCAGCCGCTACAATGGCCGTGCGCTGATTATGCCAAATACCGTCCCACCTGTTACTACAACTGAGCTCGCCCTAGCCTACCGTGACCGAATTCTCAAAGAGCAACATGGCGAACAGTTTAAGCCTTTAATGGCGCTTTACCTTACAGATAACACGACACCAG
>NZ_JADDYG010000093.1:7911-31161 GCF_015163535.1 Vibrio sp. OPT46
ACGAAATACGTAAGGCTAAAGCAACCGGACACATTGTTGCTGCCAAGCTCTATCCTGCTGGCGCCACAACAAACTCAGATTCCGGTGTGACCAATGCGAAGAACATTTATCACGTTTTAGAAGCGATGGAAGAAGTCGGAATGTTACTTCTGGTTCATGGCGAAGTAACACATCACGATGTTGATATCTTCGACCGAGAAAAAGAATTCCTTGATACCGTCCTCGCTCCTATCGTCAATGATTTCCCTAATCTTAAAATCGTACTAGAACATATCACCACCGCCGACGCAGCAAACTTCGTTAACAACGCCTCAGACAACGTAGCGGCTACCATCACTGCCCACCACCTTCTTTTCAACCGTAACCACATGCTTGTGGGTGGTATTAAACCTCATTTCTACTGTTTGCCAATTCTTAAGCGCGGAACCCACCAGCAAGCGCTGATCGAAGCAGCAACTAGTGGTAGCAAGAAGTTTTTCCTAGGTACAGACTCAGCGCCACATGCGAAAGGGGCAAAAGAATCGGCTTGCGGTTGTGCTGGTTCTTACACTGCACACGCTGCGCTAGAGCTTTATGCAGAAGTCTTCGAAAAAGAAGGCAAGTTGGAAAACTTGGAAGCTTTCGCAAGCTTCAACGGTCCTGATTTTTACGGCATTGCACGTAACACAGATACAGTAACGTTAGAAAAATCCGCTTGGGATGTGCCAGAAACGATGCCATTTGGCAATGATATCGTTGTGCCTATTCGAGCAAATGAACAGATCGAGTGGAAAGTGAAGTAAGTACTTTACTGACATTTCACATATAAAACAGGGTCATGCTTTTTGTAAAAAGAAGTCATGACCCTTGTTATTATCGTCTCATGTTTTAGATGTGATTATTGACCACGAAGCTTTTCAACCATCGTCCATACCGCCACCACAACCAACCCCGCCACAAAGCCGATAATACCGTTCAATAAAATAGGCAAAATGGCTGTAGCAACCGAATGACCACTAAAATTCATAATAATCGGCTCTACAAAGTGATGAATGGCGGGCACGTTGTGCACCACAATTCCCCCACCCACCAAAAACATCGCTGCAGTTCCTACAATGGTTAATAACTTCATCAACTTTGGTGCAAAAGCGACCAAGGCCCCTCCGACTTTCGCCACCCAACCTTTACCGTTTGAGCGACTTTCAAGGTAAAGGCCTAAATCATCTAGCTTCACAATCCCAGCGACTAGTCCATAAACTCCAACCGTCATAATCACTGCAATTAAACTGACAACTAAAATTTGCGTAACAAGACTGGCTCCTGTCACGGTACCTAACGCAATCACAATGATCTCTGCTGAAAGGATAAAGTCTGTTCGAATCGCACCAGAAACTTTACGCTTTTCATACTCTTCTATCGACTCGCCAGTATTAACTAGCTCCTCTTTTTCTTCGTGCGGATGCGGGTGAGGAAACACTTTCTCAAGTACTTTCTCTGCCCCTTCAAAGCAGAGAAATAAGCCGCCAATTAGCAATAATGGCATGATAAGCCATGGAATAATCGCGCTAATAAGTAAAGCTGAAGGAACTAAAATCAATTTATTTTTGAATGAGCCTTTTGCAACCGCCCAAACCACTGGAATCTCTCGCTCAGATGCAACACCAGACACTTGTTGAGCGTTTAACGCTAGATCATCTCCCAACACACCTGCGGTTTTCTTTGCCGCCATTTTTGACATTAAGGCGACATCATCAAGCACCGTGGCAATATCGTCCAACAGTGTGAGTAAACTTGCTCCAGCCATTTTTTGTCTCTTATATGAAATTGAGTAAGTAACAAAATGTAACACCAATGAATAACTCATCAAAGTGATGATTTTGCAAAGAATACCACCCCAAATGGTGTTTTATATTGCCGTAAAGATAAGACAGGTCTAGTCTTGTGATACCTTTCAGCAGTCAAAAGAAAAAGTATAGATGAAAAGTGGATACATTTACCCGATCGGTACTCCTGGCCAACCTTGGAACGAAGAAGAACGTAAAGCTTGGTTAGCAACGCAAGAAGTAAAACGTAGCTACCAAGATGAAGTCGTCAGTAAAATCGATGCCCTACGCGAGCGTTTTGATGTTGAACAATATGGGGCGCTCTCATACAACGAGGCACGCTTCCCTCTGTTTTGTATCAAAACACGCAATTGGGATTCAACTAAACCTGTTGTGTTGGTCACAGGCGGCGTGCACGGTTACGAAACCAGCGGTGTACATGGCGCATTAAAGTTTGTAGAAACAGAAGCAGAGCGCTATGCAGAGCATTTCAATATTGTCGTTGTACCCTGCGTAAGCCCTTGGGGTTACGAGGTGATCAACCGCTGGAATCCAAACGCGATTGATCCAAACCGCTCTTTCTATAAGGATAGCCCTGCCGAAGAGTCCGCTAACCTCATGAAGCTCGTTGCAACTTTAGGCGATGTGTTAATGCACATTGATTTGCACGAGACGACAGACTCCGATGAAACAGAGTTCCGTCCTGCGCTTGCCGCTCGTGATGGCATTGAGTACATCGAGGGCATGATCCCAGACGGTTTTTACACAGTTGGAGATAGTGAAAACCCTCAGCCTGACTTCCAAAAAGCGGTCATTGAGTCAGTTGCAAAAGTGACTCACATTGCACCAGCAGATGAAAACGGCGAAATCATTGGTTCACCCGTCGTACAGTTTGGCGTTATCAACTACCCAATGGTGAAGCTGGGTCTGTGTGGCGGCGTAACAAATTGCGTTTACGGCACGACAACGGAAGTGTACCCAGACAGCCCAACGGTGACCGACGAAGAGTGCAACGATGCGCAAGTTGCAGCCGTGGTCGGTGGTCTGAATTACGTTCTGGCTCAGTTATAATAAGCGGTTCTTATATTGCTCCGGTGTCATGCCGGAGTATTTCTTGAACATTGCGATAAAAGGGCTAGCTTGGTTATAACCTAACGTCAACGCGACTTCCTTTACGGTCTGCCCTTTACGCAGCAACTCCATAGAATGTAAATATCGCACACGTAAGCGCCACTCAGTAAAGCTCATTCCTAATTCACTCTGGCAATGTCTCGCTAACGTGCGTTCTGTGGTATGCACTTTTGCCGCCCACTCCGCCAAACTGATCTCATCCGTCGGCGATTCTTCTACTGCTTTTAAAATCGGTTCAAGATACTTATTGTCGGTAGTCGGTAAAAAGTGATGTTCGACTTCTTGCTTTGCAAGCTGGTCCAATAACACTTGTACCAAGCGCTTGTCTTCATCAGTTTGCGCCACATTAATGTCTCGCTGACGAAAGTCCTCAATAATAGATGACACGATTGGAGTCACTTTGATCAAGCTCGTTTTGGTAGGAAAATGCGCTGTCAATTCAGGGGCAATGTTCAAAGAACAATATTCGATTGGCTTACGGTTGTAGCTAGTGTGACGAATTCCGGCGGGAACCCAAATAGCAAGATGTGGAGGTGCTAGAAATCTTGTGTCTTCTGCATCCATCTCCAGAATCCCACCGCTGATCAGTTGCACTTGCCCCCAAGGGTGGCTATGAATTCGTGTTTCTGTATTAGAGAGAAACGCTTCGAAATTCATAAATACATCTGATGGCGCACGATCGATTGATAAGGAGGGGTGAAGATTTCTGGCGCTCTTTTTCAAAATTGTCTTCCTATCGCTTACGATGTCTTTTAAGAGATACTTTTTATTATAAAGACCTGCCAGACTAGCGCCATCAATAATTGTGCTATAGGGTTCTCATGATTTATTTACTTCCGTTTTTCACCGTTATGATTTGGGGTGGTAACTCAATTGTGAACAAGATGGCTGCGAGCGCCATTGAACCAAGTGCGATGAGTTTCTACCGTTGGTTTGTCGCAATGGTACTCCTAACGCCATTTTGCCTGCCTGCAATCATCAAACAACGACACATTACTCGACCTTACTTAGCTAAGTTGGCGTTTCTTGCGTTACTTGGTATGGTTCTCAACCAGTCACTTGGATACTATGCCGGTTTAACAACAACGGCCTCTAATATGGCCCTGATCACCTCTTTAGTTCCTTTGATCAGTGTGTTTTTAAGTGTCCCATTGCTCGGTAAATCTATATCAATGTTAAGTATCGTCGGTGGTGTCATTTCGCTCGGCGGCTTAGCATTTATGCTTGGTCACGGTGATATCACTTACTTTTTACATCAAGACTTAACGCAAGGTGACAGCTTAATGCTCGTTGCTGCCATGGTATACGCGGCTTATTGTGTTCTGCTAAAACGCTGGAAAATGCCATTCAGTAGTTTGACTCTGGTTTACATGCAGGGCTTCTTTTCTGTTTTGATGCTCACACCACTTTGGCTCTCTAGTGAGCAACTGTTACCAAGCCAAGACGCGCTACCATTAATCGCTTATGCTGGTATTGCTGCTTCCATTTTCGCGCCGCTGATGTGGGTCAAAGCGATTGATTCAATTGGTGCTGATTCAAGTGCTATGTTCATGAACCTAATGCCTGTGGTTTCCGTCATACTTGCTTCAACACTAATTGGTGAGAAAATTTACACTTACCACATTATTGGTGGGTTGTTAGTCATCTCTGGCGTTATCTTGTCGCAAATAAAAGTAAGACAGAGAAAACCATTGTCCAATTCTGAGATTGCCTCTACCGCCAATTAACATCTACACCCCAAGCCACAGAACTACGCTGTGGCTTGTCACTTCCAGCGTTCGAATAAAAGTTAATATTTTGTTTCATTCGCTATTCCCGAAAATTCATCTTGCTGCTAAATTGGGAAAACAATAACCCATCAAGGAAAGACAGATGAGCAGTGGTCAAAGAGACATTACCCTTCGCTTTTTAGCAGAACCCAGCGACGTAAATTTTGGCGGAAAAGTGCACGGCGGCGCCGTAATGAAATGGATCGACTTGGCAGCATACGCCTGCTCTGCAGCGTGGAGTGGTAAATATTGCATTACCGCATATGCTGGCGGCATTCGGTTTGTTGCGCCGATTCATGTCGGCAACTTAGTCGAAGTTAGCGCGAAAGTCATTTATACCGGACGAAGCTCAATGCACATTGCGATTGACGTGCAAGCCAGTGATCCAAAGCAAATGAAAAACAGACTCACCACTCACTGTATCGTTATCATGGTTGCTGTAGATGAAAACGGAAAACCAACCGATGTACCGAAATGGATTCCAGAGTCAGATGAAGACAAAGCCTTAGAGCAATCCGCTATCCGTCTTATGAACATGCGTAAAGAGATTGGGGAAGAAATGGAAGCACACGTTAAATATCTCAAGTAACTGGCATCCGTTAAGAACGCTATTAAGTACCTCAACGTTACCTAGACCCAGAGTGTGGAGCAACATCATGGTTTTGCCATTTGTTTCACGCTCGCCCTTCTCTGTCATAAATCCTTCACCTAGCTTTGCTTAAATCCATCCATTATTTTAGAGTTGGATAGAGTTTGGATCTTGAGACTAAAAGAAACGACCTTAAGTGAAGAGACGTTGACCAATTTAAAAGCGGTCGAGTACCAGTGGGTGAGAACCATGTACGTCGAGGGGTATAACGAAACAGAAATTAATCATTACATTCAAACTTGCTTTGGCGGTGACGTTACCTTTGCTAATCTATTTCGTCGCGTCGCACTGCAGCAAGAAAGTTTGTACACGCTGCTTCAATACGTTGGATGCGCACCTTCCAGCCGAGAGTTTTAATCTCTTCCTTCCCTACCTCAATTTAGCTTTTTACTAAGCTCTAGTTATTTATGTGAAGTGCTACGCAGGGCATTATTCAAGCCCTGTGTAATCCATTGCAAAGCCGCTAGTCTCTGTCTACTTATTGCAAAATTGCCTTTAACAGGCATAAAAAAACCTGAGTCTAAACTCAGGTTATGGTTACAAAAACTGTTAGTGATTGAATCGTAAGGAACTAAGCTAACAGCCAGCTATGCGTAACGCCAATAAAAGCCAAGATATTACTGATCGGCGGCCAAACCAAAATTGTAATATCCGTGCTAAGTATAAGGGCGACCATGTGGTCGCCCTTTTCTAGTTATTCTTATCAATCTCAGACCACAAGAGATTATCCTTTCACACCACCAGCGGTTAGACCACCAACCAACCAGCGCTGCGCAAGTAAGAATACGGCAGTGATTGGCACTGCTGAAAGTACAGCAGCTGCGGCAAAGTCACCCCACAAGTAGTTTTGTGGATATAGGTATTGCTGCATACCCACTGCAAGTGTGTACGAGTCTACATCAGAAAGCAGTAGTGACGCTACAGGAACTTCACCAATTACCATGATGAACGACAAGATGAAGACTACCGCTAGGATTGGCACAGACAGTGGCAGCAATACCAAACGGAATGCTTGCCATGGTGTAGCACCATCAAGAGCCGCTGCTTCTTCTAGAGACGAGTCAATACTTTCGAAGTAGCCTTTAATGGTCCAAACGTGCAGTGCGATACCGCCTAAGTAAGCGAAGATCAGACCGCCATGCGTGTTCAGACCAAGGAAAGGAATGTACTGACCCAGTTTGTCGAACAACGCGTACAGAGCAACCAGTGCCAACACCGCAGGGAACATCTGGAAGATCATCATCGCTTTAAGAATGGTGTTCTTACCTTTGAACTTCATACGAGCAAACGCGTAAGCCGATGTGGTTGATAGCGCCACGATTAGGATTGCAGAAATACCACCCACTTTTACCGAGTTCCACAACCATGTCATTACTGGGAATGGTGGCGGTGTAACTGTACCGTCTGGATTAGTCACCGAGAAACCTAATGCCAATTTCCAGTGATCAAGTGTTGGGTTGTCTGGGATCAGGCTACCCGTTGCAAAGTTACCTTCACGGAATGAAATCGCGATGATCATCAGTAAAGGGAAAATAATCAGTGCCAAGAATGCCCACATTGCAATATGAGTAGCCCAAACACGATACTTTAATGACTTACCTTGTACCATTGCCATTGTAATTTCTCCTTAGTCCTGAGCTACTTTAGTTACACGTAGGTTGATAAGTGCCAATGCGCCAACCAATAGGAAGATAAGCGTTGCTACCGCACTTGCTAGACCGAAGTCTTGACCGCCAGCACCTTCGAATGCGATTCGGTAGGTGTAACTTACTAGTAGGTCGGTGTAACCCGCAGGCTCTGATGTACCAATCATGTTTGGACCACCGCCAGTCAACAACTGGATAAGTACAAAGTTGTTGAAGTTAAATGCAAAACTCGCGATCAACAATGGTGTTAACGGCTTCAACATCATTGGTAGTGTGATACGTGTGAAGTTCGTGACAAAGTTCGCACCATCAATTGCTGATGCTTCATATAAATCGTCTGGAATCGCTTTTAGTAAGCCCATACACAAAATCATCATGTAAGGGAAACCAAGCCAAGTGTTCACAATTAAGATCATGGTTTTCGCCATGAACGGGTCAGAGAACCAAGCCGGGCTAATTCCGAATAAGCCTTCCAACAACATGTTGATCTCACCAAAGCTTTGGTTAAACAAACCTTTAAAGATCAAGATAGAAATAAACGCCGGAACTGCATAAGGCAGGATTAGCAACAAACGGTAAACTGAGCGACCTTTAAGTGCTTCCCACTGAACCACACTGGCAAGGACAAGACCAATAACAAGCGTAAACAATACGGTTAGCGCAGAGAAAACAATGGTCCAGATAAAGATACTGATAAACGGCTCTTTGATACCATCATCTTTCCAAACACGCTCAAAGTTGTGGGTACCAATGTTCACCACGAAACCTGGTGACACTGTGCTGCCAACAAATTGACCGTTTTCATCGACAGGCTGGTAGTAACCTACTTCCATATTTGGGCGTAGCGTTTCTTCTGTCCGGTTGTTGTAAAGCGTTTCACCATCTTCTTGCAATGTGTACAAAGGTACAACTGCAGCAAATTTGCGCAGCCCACTCATGCGGATATCATCACCACTTGGCAAATGTAAATCGACACTGCTCAACGCACTGCGGTTCTTAACAATCGCCTTGATTGATTCTTTTTCACCCGTTACTTCTTCAATTGGTGAAAGATCAAACTCCGATGCTGAAAGGTTATCAAGCTGAAAAGTCGGGCTTGCAAGTAGCTCACCATCTTTTTCAACCACAAGTTGATGGCCTTGCTCCGTTTTATACAAAGTGAACGGGTAGCTATCACCACTTTGGTAAGTTCGGTCCAAAAGTACGTTCTGAGCGCGATCAAAAGAGAGTTGGTTCTTCGCGCTATAGTTGGTAAACGCCAAACCTATGGTGTACGCCAAAGGAAAAAGAATGAAAAGGATCATCCCTGCTATACCAGGGTAGATGTAACGGTGTGCGTACGTCTTTTTGCTACCAAAGATGAACAACGCTAAAGCGGTAAGAATGAGCGTAAGTAGTGCAAACGCAATCTCACCGCGAGAATACATAAGGATTGTTGCGTAGCCATTGATGATGCCGACTGTGCCTAAAAGTGACCATTTCATGAACACTTTTTTGCTGCTCGGAAGGCTGGCTTCTGGTGCTGTCATAGCATTTGTACCTTGAACTGACTGCATAGGGAACCTGCTAGCGAATATAGAATAAATATAGAAAAGTAAGGAGGAGTTGCCTCCTCCTTAAAAAGGTCTTACTTAATTATTTAGTCATTTGTTTTTCTGCATCTGCAAGAGCTGCATCGACAGTTTGACGACCGTCAACTACGTTGATGATTGCGTTCTTAGCCGCACCCCAGAATGCGTTCATTTGAGGGATATTTGGCATGATTTCGCCGTTCATCGCATTGTCCATTGTTGCTGCGATACGAGTATCTGAATCAAGCTCACGTTGGAACGAGTTAAGTGCTACCGCACCTAGAGGCTTATCGTTGTTAACCATACGTAGGCCATCGTTTGTTAGTAGGTAGTTCTCAATGAACTCAACTGCTAGGTCTTTGTTTGGAGACGCAGTGCTGATACCAGCCGTTAGAACACCAACGAATGGCTTAGAAGATTGACCTTGGAACTTAGGTAGCGTAGTCACGCCGTAGTTAACGCCAGACTTCTCAATGTTGCCCCAAGACCATGGACCGTTGATCGTCATCGCTGTTTTGCCTTGGTTGAACGCAGACTCAGACACTGAGTAATCCATATCCGCAGAGATTACGCCTTTATCAACTAAGCCTTTTACGAAGCTCATTGCGTCTTTAACGCCTTCTTTCGCGATACCAGCGTCTTTAACATCGTAACCTTCAGAAGTGTATTTGAACGCGTAGCCGCCATCAGCCGCCATTAGTGGCCAAGTGAAGTACGGTTCTTTTAGGTTCCACATGATTGCAGACTTGCCGTCTTTTTTAAGTTTTGCATCTAATGCTGCAACCTCTTCCCAAGACTTTGGTGGGTTTGGAACTAGGTCTTTGTTGTAGATTAGAGATAGAGACTCAACCGCAACTGGATAGCCGATCAATTTGCCATCGTAACGTACTGCATCCCAAGCGAAATCAACGATACCTTCTTGAATATTCTTAGAAGGTTTAATTTCTGCTAGCAGGCCAGCTTCTGCGTAACCACCGAAACGGTCGTGAGCCCAGAATACGATATCAGGACCGTCGCCAGTCGCTGCAGTTTGAGGGAATTTGTCTTGAAGGCCATCTGGGTGAGCCACAGTCACTTTAATGCCTGTGTCTTCTTCAAATTTCTTACCAACTTCAGCAAGGCCGTTGTAGCCTTTATCACCGTTGATCCAGATAGTAAGTTGTCCTTCTTCGATGGCAGCATTAGCACCAAAAGAACCCAAAGCAACAAGAGTACCTAGTGCTACAGCGCTTAACTTTTTCATGTTCGTATCCTTTTTATATTTTTGATGTAGGGCTAGTCCATTGAGGTTCAGCCGTATTTCGACATATATCATCTGAAATAATCCAATATGTCTCATCCTCCTAATCCCTACGCCCTTACAATTATGACGTATTTTCGTGATCTAAATCGCCAAGGGTAAGAGACTCAAATCACAAAATGGATAGTTCCTGTGATCGGTTTCAACTTTAGGTGGTGCAATAATGTGATTTCCGACCAACTGCTTTCTTCCTCCTCCTTTTTTACTCCTCCCTTTCTACTCCCCCTACAATTATTTCTATTAGGAGGATGTCGCACTACGCACAATCTTAGAAACTGCAGTCATCCAAGAGTGGATGGTAAGAACCCTTTCCCAGCAGTGCCTACGTATTAGGAAAAAGATTTGCTGGTTTTGCATTGCCAGACGAGTGGAATGTCATTATTAGTGTTGTTTGTGGTAATTATTTCACGGGGGAGACAATACGAATAATGTGGGGGAGAGAAACTCGTACTTGGCTATGATGGGTAGCACTTCTATTCAGGACATTTTATTGAAGTGCTACCCTACTTTTCTTACCAACCGCAAGAACTTACCGATTCCTACTGTTACTGCTCGCTAGATAATTCATATAATGATGAGCGGTGAATAATAAAAAATTGATCGAGGACGAGCTACATGGCGAGTGTCACGTTAAAAAATGTTTGTAAAGCGTATGGCGACGTACTGATTTCTAAGAACGTAGACCTAACAATCAACGAAGGTGAATTTGTTGTTTTCGTAGGTCCATCAGGTTGTGGTAAATCTACACTTTTACGTTGTATTGCCGGTCTTGAAGACATTACTTCAGGTGATTTGTATATTGGTGACCAGCGCATGAATGACGTCGAACCATCCAAACGTGGTGTTGGTATGGTATTCCAGTCTTACGCTCTTTACCCGCACCTTAACTTATATGACAACATGTCATTTGGCTTGAAACTAGCAAAAGCAGACAAAGCAGAAATCGACAAGCGTGTTGAACAAGCAGCAGAAATCCTACAACTAGGCCACTTGCTTGAGCGCCAACCAAAAGCACTTTCTGGTGGACAGCGTCAACGTGTGGCGATTGGCCGAACATTGGTATCGCAGCCAAATGTATTCCTTCTAGACGAGCCACTATCAAACTTGGATGCGGCACTGCGTGTAAACATGCGTGCACAAATCACGAAACTTCAGCGCCAACTTGGTTGTACCATGATCTACGTTACGCACGATCAGGTAGAAGCGATGACAATGGCAGATAAAATCGTTGTACTAGACGGCGGTTATGTATCGCAAGTTGGTAAGCCGCTTGAGCTTTACCATTACCCACAAAACCGCTTTGTAGCTGGCTTTATCGGTTCTCCGAAAATGAACTTCATGAGCGTATTCATTGATGAAGTAGAAGCAGAGCGCGTCAAAGTTCAACTATCTAACGGCGTATCTTTCTGGATTCCGGTGGATGGTACAACAGTTAACCGCGGCGACCGAATGTCTTTAGGCATTCGCCCTGAGCACCTATTATCCGCTTCTGAAGCTGATGCAAGTATTCACGGTGAAGTGATGATTGTTGAGAAGCTAGGTAACGAAACTCAAGTATACCTAAATCTAGAAGGCGCGGACGCCGACGTTATTTTCCGTCAGCCGGACACGCTTGCAGTCGACACTGGCGATAAAATCGAGATCGGTATTCCAGCTCATCGTTGTCACCTGTTCCACAGTGATGGTCGCGCATGCCGCCGCCTATACAAAGAAAACGGCGTAGAAGTCGAATAGTTCATTCGTCATTACTCAAAAAAATCCCTCTCAAGTGAGAGGGATTTTTTTATCTTAATAAATATCAGCAATTCGATACTAAATCATTAATCGTGAACGAATCAAATCACCCGTTTCTTCTACCCTCACATAAACCATTGTCTTTGTACTGATACTTCATTTTTAATACTTTTCCTCATTCCTCATAAGTAAGTACCAGCTTTTTCCTAACCCGCCAAACTTAGCCAAAGGGCTAAATATCATTCTTATTTCCACTTACCTCAACAACGCAAATTTTTACACTTATCAACGAAATTACACGTGACAAAAAAACTCAGTAGCATTCAACAGAATGCTCTGTGCACCAACTACTAATAACGTTCACGACACGGCAATTGGGGAAGACACCCAAGGGCGGTAGCGTGTCAGAAGGGAAACTGAGTCATGAAACAAAAAGGACTTATCCGCTCTCATGAGATGGAGTTCGCTTTTTTATATCGCATCTCAGATCTTGCTGTCATCGTCTCTTTTATGCTGCTTTTAGTGTTCAAAGACATGAATACTGCGATGGGGAAAGATTACGTCATATTGGCTTTCGTTGGAGGCATCTCCTTTCTATTTATGGCAGAAAGCGGCAATCTGTATCGCTCTTGGCGAACCAGTTCGTTTAAAGAGCAGATGTTTATTGTCTGTGTTGCTTGGGCGGTGACTTCTGCACTTATCTTTGTTGTGCTGTATTTTTCTGAAGTCCATACCTTATTTGATAACACAATTTTAGCGCTGTGGTTTGCGATTACGCCCGCTCTGCTTTTGGCATGGCGAGTAACATTCCGTACCGGATTAGCCTATTTGAGAAAAAAAGGATTCAACACTCGCACTGCAATCATCATCGGCCAAACTCCTCACGGCATTACCCTAGCTAACGAAATTCAAAACCACACAGAACACGGCGTGCTTTTTGATGGCTTTTACGACGAACGATCTTCCGACAGATTGCCAAATTCTGATTATCCTATTAAAGGAGCTGTTGACCACGCCCTTGAGCGAGCTAAAAAAGGGGAAGTAGATTACGTCTATATCGCGATGCCAATGCACGCAAAAGAGCGCATTGCGTCACTTCTTAACCAATTCTCAGATACCACCGCAAATACGTATCTGATTCCCGACTTCTTCACTTATAACCTTTTACATTCTCGTTGGGCGCAGATCGGCCAAGTTCAAACACTAAGTGTCTTTGATACACCTTTTGCTGGAATTTCTTCTTGGGTAAAACGGTTTGAAGACATCTTGTTTTCGAGCATTATTTTGGTCTTAATCGCCCCTATTCTATTCGTCATTGCGATTGGCATTAAGGCAACGTCTAAAGGCCCTGTCATCTTTAAACAACATCGGTACGGTCTTGATGGACGCAAGATTGAAGTCTGGAAGTTCCGTTCAATGACAACCATGGATCAAGGTTCCAACGTGAAACAGGCGACAAAGAACGATCCTCGTATTACGCCTTTTGGCGGATTTCTACGTCGCACCTCTTTGGACGAACTACCTCAATTTATCAATGTACTGCAAGGGACCATGTCTATTGTCGGCCCACGCCCTCATGCCGTGGCACACAATGAAGAATACCGTCAGATCGTGGATCGCTACATGCTACGTCACAAAGTAAAACCAGGCATTACTGGCTGGGCGCAGATTAATGGTTATCGCGGCGAAACCGACACCTTAGAAAAAATGGAAAAGAGAGTCGAGTTTGATTTGGATTACATCCACCATTGGTCGGTTTGGATGGACATCAAAATCATCTTTATGACCGTTTTCAAAGGCTTCACTGGTGCTAACGCTTACTAAGGTTGAGATTATGAAGAAACTGACAATGGCAATAGCATTGAGTCTGTTTTCTACTGACTTGCTCGCAGAACCGATGGCTTACCAAACCGAGTCTGGTATAGAGTTGATTCCCCTCGTAAAAACTTTCTACGAGGGAGATGACAACATCAATAAAGCGGAAAAATCCGGCAATGTAGAATCGGTCAATATTTGGGGTATAGAACCAAGCTTACTAGCACGTATAGAACGGAATCGCTATCGCGCAGATATTTTATATAAGTTAAAAGCTGGCTTTTCATCTGACGATCGCAACGACTTCGACGACCACACTTTTCAGTTTTCCAACTTTTTCGAATTTAATCATCGTCATCGTTTAGTGGTTGATTACCGTTTTCGCGCCCAGCATGAAGTTCGAGGAGAAGACATTACCGAAGGTAATGGTAGCGCAATCGACTCACCAATAGAGTTCAACCGTAACGATGTAAAAACCAATTATGTCTTTGGATCTAACGGTGCCAAAGGCAGACTCGAATTCGGTTTAGGCTATAGTGATAAAACCTATCAAAACTATCGTGACGGCTTGCCTGGGCGCCCAAACGCTAAAACTAAATACAACGATTTTCGAGCTCCCAATGCACATTTGGAGTTCTATTTAAGAGCTACGCCAAGAACCTATTGGTTAGTCGGAACAAACCAAATCGTAACCGAGTATCAGCACCGAAATTCTGCGCAGCCATCGAAAGATAACAACACCAGTTTCTATTACACCGGTGCCGAATGGGAAGTCACAGGAAAAACCAAAGGCATCGCTCGACTCGGTTATCAAATCAAAGATTTTGACAGCGCTCAACGAGAGACATTTAAAGGCTTTAGTTGGGATATCGGCTTTGAATGGTTGCCTCAAGAACAAACTCTAGTCAGCGTGAAAACCACTCAAGCGGCGGTTAACCCCGATCAAGATGGCGATTACAACCTACAAACTCGTTACCGACTGAACCTGAAGCACGATTGGAATAGTTACCTTGCAACTCGCTTAGGTGCTGTTTATCAACAAGATGATTACACGGGAATCTCCAGAAACGACGATCGGTACACTCTATCTTTTGGTATCGATTATCAGATCAAACGTTGGATACAACTGCAAGCCGATTGGCAATACCAAGATAAAAACTCTAGCCGATCGGATTATAGCTTCGAACAAAATATTTGGACTTTAAGCGCACAGTTTTCTCTGTAAAAAGGATTATTAATGAAGGCATTCATCAAATTCATAAGTGTAGCGTTGTTGCTATTTAGCACTTTGGTCAACGCTGACTCAAACGAGGAAGATTACTTACTCGATACTGGCGATACCATTTCCGTGCAGGTCTATGGTGAAGAAGATCTTACGATTAAAAATATTCTAATAACGTCAGATGGCTACTTTGATTACCCCTACCTTGGCCGAATTAAAGCAATCAAAAAAACACCAAAACAACTCAAGTACGAAATAGAAACGGGCTTAAAAGGCGATTATCTCATCAATCCAAAAGTGATGGTCACCATCAATAATTTTCGTCTGTTTTACGTTAATGGCGAAGTCCGGAAACCAGGTGGATTTGAGTACCGTCCAGGGTTAACCATAGAGAAGGCCATCGCTCTAGCAGGCGGCTTGACCGACAGAGCCTCACGCAAAGGCATTAACCTCACCAAGCATAAAACAGGTCAAACGATGGAAGGGGTCAGTATGCACCGCAACGTTGAACCTGGTGACATTGTATTTATTGACCAGAGCTTCTTTTAAGTGACAGGGAATCAAATGAACGGGACTCATCCAAATAATCTCCAGATGAACAAAGTAGAACTGATTCGTTTTGGCCATCACTTCAAAGCGATTAAAAAGAATTGGCTAAGCATCGCAGCATTCACGCTTCTGTTCTCATTAACTTGTACTTGGTATATCTACTCCAAAGCATCGATATACCAAGCTACAGCTACGCTACTCATCCAAGAGGAGCAAAAAAGCGCCCTTTCAATCGAGGAAGTATATGGCGTCGACACGACAAAAAAAGAGTACTTTCAAACGCAAATCGCCATTTTAAAATCGAATCATATTGCAGATAAGGTCATTAGAGAGCTGAACCTCACCCAATTACCTGAGTTCACAAGCTCAGGGGGGTTAAATAAAAAAATCGACCAAATAAAGTCGATTCCTTTTGTTCAAGACCTACTGAATGTGGCACCAAGCCCAAAAGAAACCGCCCAGTTTTCAGAGTCGTATTATCAGGCACTTCAAGCTTTCAGAAGTAAACTCGATATTGAGCCAGTACGTAACACCCAATTAGTCAGAATTCGCTTTCGTTCTACCGATCCTAAGCTTGCGACGACAATCGCCAACGCGGTCGGCCAAGCCTACATTGACGCAAATTTTGAAGCCAAATTGGTCGTTACACAAAATGCGGCTACTTGGTTGACAAATAACTCTCAAAAATTGGAGGAGCGATTACGTAACTCGGAGCAAGCGCTGCAAGAATTCTTGTTAAAAGAAGGGTTGATCGATATAAATGGTATTGATGAAATTTACGCAAATGAGCTAGAAGAACTCACTCGCAAGCTGAATATCGCTATTAATAAGCGTATTGAAGCGCAGACGTTAATCCAACTGTTACGACGTAAATCTTCGCAAAGTTTAGACAGCTTGTTGTCAATTGATGAATTCGCTAATCAAGCGCAAATCCGCGATCTAAAATTGTCGGAAGCACAGGCAGCCAAAAATCTCTCTGAACTGGCACAGCGCTACGGACCTAAGCATGATCGAATGATTCAGGCGAAAGCACAGCTTGCTGAAATTCAATCAAGAACCCAGCAACTCATCCGTGACATTTCCTTCAGTAAGCAACAAGACCTTCTTGCTGCAAAAGCGCAAGAGGACATGCTTCGAGCAGAACTCGATAACAAAAAGTCAGACTTCCAATCGTTAGGGTCACAAAAAGCGCGTTACGAACAGTTAAAACGCGAGGTTGAATCCAATAAGGCACTCTATGAAGCGTTCTTAAATCGTGAGAAAGAGACCAACGCCACCAGCGACTACAAGAATGTCACGGCTCGCTTTACTGATAAAGCCATCATTCCTCTATTCCCGGTGGCACCACAACGAATCAAACTGGTACTGATTGCCACCTTTTTTGGCTTTGCCATTGCTTGCGCTCTAGTCATCATCTTAGAAACGATGCGAGAAGTTATCCGAAGCACAGCCGATGTGCAGGAAAAACTTGGTGTTACGTGTTTAGGTGTGATTCCTATGGTCAAAAAACGCAATTTGCGTAAAAACGGCGTCAGTTATACCGCGTATTTAGATGATGAAGAAAAGCTATTTAGTGAAGCTTGCCGCTCCGTCAGAACCTCGCTTCTGCTCAGATTAACCAACACGAAGCAAAAGATATTGCCCTTTACCTCTGCTATTCCAGAAGAAGGAAAAACATCGACCAGTATCAATATGGCGGTGTCGTTTTCAAAAATGGAAAAGGTGTTGATCATCGACTGCGATTTACGTCGACCTTCCATCGCAAAGCGATTCGGTATTGCTGAATCAAGCCCTGGCTTAACGCATATCCTGACGATGGATACGCCAATCAAAGATTGTATTACACATATAAAAGAAGCCAACTTAGATGTATTACCGGCCGGCCTAATTCCGCCAAACCCACAGGAATTACTGGCTTCTGATCGCTTTAAAAAGTTGCTCGAACATTTTCAAAATAAGTATGACCGGATCATTATCGATACACCGCCCCTACTGTCAGTGAGTGACGCACTTATTCTTGGTCAGTATGCCAATGGTCTGATTACCGTCATTCGCTCAGAATCAACAAAATCATCACTGGTTAACCTTGCGTTATCTAAACAAATACAACACTCAGTTCCATCTCTTGGCGTCTTAATCACACAAGCCAAGGCCAAGGAAGGAGAGACGCTTTATGTCCAGAAATACGCCTACTAACGTAAACCTATCTTGGTACCAAACCTTGAAAAGCCAAGAACAACCGGTATTGATCTATCAAATGGGCAAAGTAGGTTCGAGTGCATTAGAGCATTCCATTCCTAACTCGATTCACTTGCACGACCTTATGACTGTCGATGCGCAAAAACAAATATCCCCTGTTAGAGCGCAATTGCATAAGCCTCAGATCAATGCGTTAAAGCGACGACTAAAGCGCATAACAATGAGCCAAATGTTAAAGCGCAAGAAAAAAGTTCGAATCATCTCGCTGGTGCGTGAACCGATCGGACGAAATGTCTCAATGTTCTTTCAAGCACTTCCTTTTTGGATGGCGGACAAATATCTAAAGGATGACAGCGCAATACGTACCGAACGACCGCAATTACTCCAAGAAGCATTTGATAAGCACATGAATCATCAATATGCGCTGCAGTGGTTTGACAACGAGATCAAACAACTAACAGGGATTGATGTGTTTAACGAGTCTTTTAATCACGAAGTAGGCTATCAAACATACCATAACAATAACTTCTCACTGTTGGTCATTCGAAGTGACAAGCTAACGCAGGCTAACTCCGCAGTTGAAGACTTTTTAGGTTACCCCGTGGATGTTGTTTATGAAAATCAATCAGACAACAAATGGTACTCGCCACTAATGAAAGAATTCAAAACGCAATTTCAACCTACACCCGAGTACGTTGAAGAAATGCTGAATTCTAAATTGACGAAGCACTTTTTCTCAAATGCAGAAATCACCGACCTTAAACAGCAATATCTGACCAATTAATCATGAAAACCAAGATTCTACATATTATCAATGATCTTTCTCAGAACGGCGGTGCTCAGAAGTTCTTAGTCGACCTTGTTTTAGAACATAAGCCTGAATACGAAATCAAAATTTTGGTCTTGTGTGATGAAAATGATTACTTACCAATGCTATCCGCCCAAGGCATAGAGTGTTTTAACTGGCGCACATTGCCATTGAGTGAGAAATTCTCTTTGCTGCGTTGGCCGGATGTCGTTCACGGGCACCTCTACCCTTCCATTTACCTAGCGCTATTGGCGGTAGGTAAAAAACGAATCCAGACTGAGCACTGTTCTTATAACCGTCGACGTGACTATCCGCTGTTTAAGTTCATGGAATACGTCTTATATTGGGGCCACGACTTGACAGTCAGTATTAGTGAAAAAGTACAAGATGAACTGGTGAAGTTCATGCCTCGCTATCAACATAAATATCACGTGGTGCACAATGGCGTTGATTTAAAAAGGTTTTCTATGACGCCAAGATTCGCCAGCCACCTAATCGACAAACCAGTTATCAAGATTGGAATGGTGGGCCGACTTCACCAACATAAAGACCATGAAACGCTTATCCAAGCACTTATCCATTTACCAAGACGATACGAACTCCACCTTGCGGGAGATGGAGAAAAAAAATCGTCACTGCAAGCATTGGCAACAAAAATCAACGTCGCGCAACGTGTTCACTTTCATGGCGTAGTTTCAGACGTTCCAGCCTTTTTGAACGACATGGATATTTACGTGCAATCGTCGCACGTCGAAGGCTTTGGTTTGGCGGCGGTTGAGGCGATGGCAGCAGGCTTACCCGTACTATCGTCGGACGTACCTGGTTTGGATGACGTCACCGGACGTGCCGAATATTTATTTCAAGTTGGTAACGCCACTGAACTGAGCCAAAAAGTGCTCCAGCTATGTGAAAGTGTTGAGCGGTACGACGCTGCAAGTCAATACTCAGTCAATAGGGCCTCTCTCTACACCATCGATAAATTTCGTGAAGGTTACTATGGAATCTACCAGCAGCTTTGCGCCAACAAATAGTTCCGCGCCATCGAGCCATCGCGCCTCATTGCTTGCAGCATGCCTATTAGCATTGTTCTTTATTCCAATGAAGTTTCGTGCTGGAGGAATAGCGCTAGCCCCATCTGACATCGCAAGCCTTTTGTCTATTGGTTTTACTGCATTAGTGGTATTGGAAGGAAAAGCTGAAAAACTCATGCATCCCTGTATGGGGTTCCTCGTATTGTTCACTGGGTATGTGTTCATAAATGGTCTGCTAAATCGCGTCCCTTTAATGCCGCTAGTTATAGAAACTGTGCAATGGTTAGCGATTTTGTGCCTACTGAGCCTAATGTACGCCTATGGCGTGTTTGATGACGAACGGGTAATGGTATATTTCACGTATCTGTTGTTTTTCATCTGTACGCTCGTTGCCTTATGGCACTTTGCTCAGGGCTATCAAAGCGGGTTTAAGTTACTCGGGGTAAGTAAATACGGGTTCGGTGTACTGTGCTCACTACTGTACCTTTATCGAGATAAAATTCGCGCTTTCCACCTTTTGACGCTCGTAGCTTTAGTATTACTGGTGTTGTCACAAGAAAGAAAAGCGCTACTTGGTTTTTGTCTGCTTTTCTTCTTTGACCAACTGCTCGTAAAAAACTTAATGAAAAAATCGCTCAGCGAAACGTACACGTGGGCGATTTTATTAGCCTTGAGCTTCATTGTGTTTACTGCCGTCACAACCACACTCTACGTTGGGTTTGAAACTCTAGCAGACACATTGGAAATAACCCAAGAAGACGTCTTATTTGCCAACCAAAGTGAAGCCCGCTGGGTATCGAATCTTCATAGAAAACTTTTACTTGCCAATGGGCTAGATATTTTACTTCAACACCCAGTGTTAGGTGTCGGCGCGAAAATGTTACCCAACTTTATGATCAGTTACTTTAACTATGATGAGCTGGCGATCTACACCCACAACTTTGTGTTAGATACCGCAATTGAATACGGATTGCTTGGTATTGGTCTGCTGTTTGGTGGTTATTTTCTTTTTATTCGCTTTTGCTTCCGTAGTCTTAATGAAAACAGAAAAAGCCTATTACTTGCGATATACGCCCTCATCATGGTGTTTTTCGTTGCGGTAAACACCACCATAATTTTAATACTCTTGTTACCCGTCATGATCAGCATGAGCAACGACTCAAGGGCCATTGCTCATACTTTTCCGGTAAACCATCTCCACGAATATGAATAATCAAGGATAGGATAGGATAGATGAAGTATTCAATCTCTCGACAATTTGAAAAGAACCGAGAACTCCAAGCTGATAATTTTGTTTTAGTTTACCAAATGGGCAAAGTTGGCTCCTCATCAATTGAGCACACGCTAGGGGAGAAAAATATCCCGAGCTATCACATCCACACCTTTGATGATCACGAAGAATTTCACATGTATCACAATAAAAAAGACGTGAGTAAATTCTTCGACTTCCGAAACCGCGCACTCTATCGCTTAGTGCTCAAGCAGCGAAAACGTATCTTACAAAAACGCGAGCAGATTAAAATCGTTACTCTGGTCCGCGATCCAATCGCAACTGTCTTTTCTCGCTTCTTTCAAGATCTCCATTTGCAATTTATCGAAGGCAAAAAGAACGATGCAATTCACCGAGATATGGAAGTCACGTATCAGCACCTCGAGCATTGTTTTGATAACTATATCAATCTCAACTATTTTGCGGACTGGTTCGACAACGAGTTAAAGCGTAATTTCAATATCGATGTGATGCGCCAAGAGCTGGACAACACTCAACCTTTCTTCACATTCCAGAACGATCAGGCCAACGTCATGCTAATCAAATGCGAACAGCTCAGTTCTCTTGATAAAGAAATCGGTGAGTTTCTTGAGTTGCAAGACTTCGTGCTGAAAAACAGTAACGAAGCGAAAAACAAGTGGTACTCCAATATCCACCAACACTTTAAGAATCACTACGACTTCTCAAAACTGTTCTATATGTACGATCTTCCCTTGTATCGCCACGTTTATTCAGAGCAAGAGCGTGATGCTTTTAAACACAAATGGATGCAAACACCAGGGACAAAATCATCATGAAGAAAGTGCTCCATGTTACAGAAGCATTTGGAGGTGGCGTTCAAACCGCCCTCTATAGTTATGTTCACTCATCCAGAGACGAGCCTTATCAGCATTTCTTGCTAGCCAGAGCCCGAGAAAACGACTTGACCAATGAGAACAACCACCACATTTTCGTACAGACAAAGTGGGTAGAAGGCGGCTTGCTTCAATTTATTCGCGATGCAAACCACATGATTGCATCACTTGGTCCCGACGTCGTGCATTTGCACTCGAGTAAAGCAGGATTTCTCGGCCGATTTCTAAAGCTTGGCAAGGCACGCTTGGTTTACACACCGCACTGTTATGCCTTCGAACGTGAAGATATCTCAGAGCTTGCACGCCAGATCTATAAAGCACTAGAGAAAGTAAAACTGAGCAAAATTGATGTGGTTGCAGGCTGTAGCCAACGAGAGTGTGACCTAGCCATTAGCATTGGTGCGAAACGTGCCGAACTGCTCAATAACTACGTGTCTTATCAAAGTGAAGATCGTATAGAGCGAAACAAGCAAGAAGCGCTGAAGCTCGTTGTACTTGGTCGTGTCGCGCCCCAAAAAGATCCTCAGTTTCTTATCAGCACATTGCAGTTCCTTAATCGGTATGCGCTTAACCGCCCGATAGAGATCACATGGATAGGTGGCGGTGACCAAGTACTCGAACAGAAATTACGTACTGAAAATGTGGATGTAACGGGTATGCTGCCTCGCGATGAGGTAGTTGAAAAGCTCAAGGGTTCAGACCTTTATCTACATACTGCAGCATGGGAAGGGATGCCGTTAACCATTCTAGAAGCATCCAAGTTACATCTTCCTATGGTTATTCGGACCATCGGCGCAACCAAAGATCTCAACTACCCGTTTTTAGCGCTCACACCTGAAAAAATGGCCAAGCAGATCGCGCATTGTGTCAATCATTATGAAGAGATCGATTTTCGCCAGTATACAGCAGAATTAAACGATGCCTTCAGTGAAGAAAAGCAGCGCCTCGCACTCAATAAACTTTACGGTTAAATGCCCCTATGTTTCACACTGTTCAACAAAAATTACTGTTGATGCCCAGCGGTAAAAAAAGCTTGTTATCTACCGGATTAAAAACCGCAATCACGCGTGTGTTGAGTGCGCTATTTGCTTTTTTACTGACTCTGATTGTATCGAAGACCAGTGACGCTTCGACGGCCGGTCAATTTTTCTTTTTATTCAACCTAGTCTCGCTACTCGCTATCGTTTCTCAGCTAGGTTTTGATGTTTCGTTAGTTCGTTACAATGCGATCGCTTTTAATAACAAAGAGAAGCTTGAACAAAGCCAAAACTATAAAACCGCACTTTATCGAAGTATGGCATTTTGCCTGCTCGCCATTGGCGTTTTGTTGGCAGGATTTAATCTGTTTCCAGAGCAGCTAAACCAGACTCAATCACCAATGTATGCGATTATTTTATGCTTGCTTTGCATACCTTTCTTGGTGCTTGCGCAAACCAACAGTCGGGTGCTTCAAGCATGTAGAAAAGTTGTATCATCTCTGTTTGCGTTGCAGCTTGGGGTAAGCATGTTGATGGTCATTTTTGTCTTTGCCCTAGACTATATCGGTCAGCAAAATATCAACAATCTAATGACCGCACTGCTTTTAGCGAGCATAGGTGTCGCGGTCATATCTAGTGCCAATTGGCTTGGCTCAGATCAATATCAAACATCGGCTTTCGTACCAAACAAAAAAATGGTCGCTTCTGCCAAGCAAGTCTGGGTTGGCAGTATCTTCACGAATGTTCTTCAGTGGGGAAGCCTTGTTATTGCGGGCTTTTTTATCTCAACAGCGGAACTCGGTTTGTTAGCCGCAGCCCAACGCACATCACTACTGATTGGCTTCGTGCTGATTACCATTAACTTTGTGGTCGCCCCGATGTTTGCGTCTCTCTACAAAGAGCGCCAAATGCGCAAACTGCAG
>NZ_JADDYG010000093.1:31219-34813 GCF_015163535.1 Vibrio sp. OPT46
AATCTGAGCCGCTTGGCGTGCCGAGCCAATGTTGGTTTAGCGATTGTACCCGTAATTATTTGCACCCTCTTCCCCGAGTTTGTAATGCAACTTTTTGGTGGGGAGTTTCTCGCCGCGGCACCACTATTAGTCGTCCTTTCTCTGGGGCAGTTAGTCAATGTTGCGACTGGTTCAGTAGGTTTTTTATTATTAATGAGCGGTCATGAGAGAACCATGAAATACATTACAATTTCCTCAGGTATGGTGTCTATCTGCCTACTTGTTACGCTTTGCCAAATGTTTGGGGTGATTGGTGCAGCGTGGGCAATGGCAATTGGCATGGCTATCCAGAATTTAGCAGCACTGTATTTTGTAAAACGTTACTTAGGCTTCTTTCCAATAGGTTAATTATGGCTTTAATACTGGCACGCACGAGTTTTGTTTTAGTCCTGACGCTAACCGCTTCACTCTCTCTGTGGAAAAGCTCTGACTTACACCATACTGCTTACCTGCAAATGGAAACCTACTTAGGCGGTTCGAGTACGCTTCACTTTACTTTCAGTTTATTGATCGGCTTTTTATCGGTCTTCACGTTCCCTTCTCTGGTGAGCTCGAATAAAACCGACGTTTTTGGAATTCGTCTTTTGCTACTGCTGTTAGCTATCGTTTCAATGGAAGAAATAAGCCAACTTTTCATTCCAAATCGATCATTTAGTTTTGATGATCTCAGCACCAACTGGATAGGCGTTATCTCAGGTTACTTTAGTGCCAAGTTAATTCGCTTCATCCGCACTCGATCGTTCTAGTAATACAGGAATCTCTGGGGGATTTGGGTATATAATTACGCCAAACAACCAGACTAACGAGTACATCATGCCATCTCATCCAACCAAGATTACTTTTTTTGAATTCTTAACCCCGTTGATCACGTCAGGCAAAAAGACGATAACGATTCGAGATGAATCAGAAAGCCATTACGTTCCCAATACAGAAGTCGAAGTTTTTACCTTAGAAACGGATCGTAAAGTCTGCGATATCAAGATACGTTCTGTAGAACCACTTCACTTTGAAGATATTAATGAGTTTCATGCAGAACAAGAAGCCATCGAACTACCAAAACTCAAGCAGTTAATTCGAGAAATCTACCCAAATACCGACACGCTATTTGTTATTGAGTATGAGCTGATTAAATAACCCACAACAAAGGCTAGACGACTGGTCTAATTCATTCTATAGTACACTTCATGAACGCAAAGACGAATGACACACGCCAACATATTCTCGACGTCGGATACGAGTTGATCGTAAACCGAGGGTTCACGAGTGTTGGTCTTTCAGAGCTATTAAAAAAGGCCGCAGTGCCAAAAGGCTCGTTTTATCATTACTTCAAATCCAAAGAACAATTTGGTGAAGCGATGATTCAAGACTACTTTACTAAGTATTTTGAGCGTTTAAACGCACGCTTTACCAATACTGAACTGAGTGGCTACCAACGCCTAATGAGCTATTTCGAAGAAATGGTCAAAGTAGAAGACGACGTGTGTAATGCGAACAAATGTTTATTGGTTAAGTTAAGTGCAGAAGTCTCCGATCTCTCTGAGTCAATGCGCTTGGCATTACGCCAAGGAGCAGACAAAACCATTCAAGCGATAGCGGATTGCATTGACATCGGCATTAAAGATGGCTCAATCCCCAATGGTGACAGTGCGTTATTAGCAAGGCAGATATACTACCTTTGGAATGGCGCTAGCTTGCTGAACAAACTTTATCAAGATCAGGCAGCATTGACGCAAAGTCTGACCTATACTCAACACTTACTGCAGAATACACGCACTTGCCCATAACGGGCGGCGTGGAAGAGAATGAACACCCTACACACGTTTCACTGTCAGAAAAAGCGTCAGTGTTAACACAGTAAACCTTCCCGCTTTAAATAAGCGGGATATTTTGAAATAAACACTAGACGACCGGTCTAATCAACAAGTGAGATAGATATGACTAACGCAACAAATCGCAGAATCGTACTCGCGTCACGTCCCCATGGTGCACCGACACAAGAAAACTTTCGTTTAGAAGAGGTAACGAAACCGACTCCGAAAGAGGGTGAAATGCTATTGAGAACGGTTTATTTATCTCTAGATCCATACATGCGTGGTCGCATGAGTGATGCCGAATCATACGCTGACCCTGTTGCAATTGATGACGTAATGGTCGGTGGTACAGTTTGTCAGGTAGAAGCATCAAACCACCCAGATTACGAAGCAGGTGAATGGGTTCTTGCCTACACTGTTGGCTGGCAAGACTACGCTATCTCAACTGGTGAGATGGTCATTAAACTTGGTAAAGAACCGCAAAATCCTTCTTACGCGCTAGGTGTTGCAGGAATGCCTGGCTTTACCGCGTACATGGGTTTACTCGACATTGGTCAGCCAAAACCAGGGGAAACCATCGTGGTAGCAGCTGCTACGGGGCCTGTAGGCGCAACAGTTGGTCAAATTGGTAAAATCAAAGGTTGCCGAGTTGTTGGTATAGCAGGCGGAGAAGAAAAATGCCGTTACGCTAAAGAGGTGCTTGGCTTCGATGAGTGTATTGATCACAAAGCTGAAGACTTTGCAGAACAACTGAGAAATGCCTGTGACAAAGGTATCGATGTTTACTTCGAAAACGTAGGTGGCAAAGTATTCGAGGCTGTAATGCCACTTCTGAATACAAACGCGCGTATCCCACTTTGTGGTTTGATTTCTCAGTACAACGCGACAGAGCTGCCTGAAGGTACCGACCACCTTCCATTACTAATGGGTAAGCTCCTGACCAAACGAATCAAGGTGCAAGGCTTCATCATTTTTGATGATTACGGACATCGTTACGGTGAATTTGCGCAAGATATTAATCAATGGTTGGCAGAAGGAAAGATCCAATACCGCGAACATCTAGTACAAGGACTGGATAATGCGCCAGAAGCATTCATCGGTCTGTTGGAAGGTAAGAATTTCGGCAAACTTGTAGTACAGATTAACGACCCATTATAAAAAGGGATATGTAAATGATTAAACTTCACCACCTCAATCAGTCTCGTTCAAAGCGCATCATTTGGTTACTTGAAGAGCTAGATGTAAATTACGAAATTGTACCCTATGTCCGTGATTCCGTGACCTTCATGGCACCGCCAGAACTAAAAAGTGTTCACCCATTAGGAAAGTCACCTGTTCTTGAAGATAACGGCGAGATTATCATTGAGTCAGGTGCAATGACCGAATATTTGATTGAGAAATACAGTGACGGAGCCTTTGCTCCTGAGCGCGGTACAAAAGCACACACAGAATATTTGCAATGGATGCACTTTGCAGAAAGCTCTGCAATTTTACCTATGCTGCTAAAAATCTTCGTAAGTAAAGAGCCAAATGAAACTCAGTTTTTATCAGGCTATGCCGACAAGGAAGCAATGAATGTACTAGGCTACTTCGAGCAATCCTTAGAAGGCAAAACTTACCTAGTAGAAGAGCGTCTGACTGGCGCAGACATCATGATGTCTTTCATTGTCGAATTGGTTCAAAAGTTTGGTTTAGTTAATCACTTCCCTAATATTGAACGTTATGGGAAACAGCTCGCGACACA
>NZ_JADDYG010000093.1:34823-40831 GCF_015163535.1 Vibrio sp. OPT46
ATCAGGTGCAATGACCGAATATTTGATTGAGAAATACAGTGACGGAGCCTTTGCTCCTGAGCGTGGTACAAAAGCACACACAGAATATTTGCAATGGATGCACTTTGCAGAAAGCTCTGCAATTTTACCTATGCTGCTAAAAATCTTCGTAAGCAAAGAGCCAAATGAAACTCAGTTTTTATCAGGCTATGCCGACAAGGAAGCAATGAATGTACTAGGCTACTTCGAGCAATCCTTAGAAGGCAAAACTTACCTAGTAGAAGAGCGTCTGACTGGCGCTGACATCATGATGTCTTTCATTGTCGAATTGGTTCAAAAGTTTGGTTTAGTTAATCACTTCCCTAATATTGAACGTTATGGGAAACAGCTCGCGACACACCCAGCATTTGCAAAAGCTGAACAACTTGAAGTGAAGTACTCTTAATTACTTCCCCCCTTTCGCCCCTTTGATGACACGTAAAACTTCATTTAAGGGGCGATATTACTAGCATCGCAGACACGCTAACTGGATAGCGCTCCCCCCAGTCAATCGCTTTCGAGAACGCCGATTGTTATGTCAATCAAGCTAATGTAGTAAATTTCTGATTCTAATATAGTTTCGACCATAGTCACCATCTATTGAATTGATAAGCAATATCAGTTTTCTCCCCCAGCTTTTCCGTAATAACCTCCTCTACAGTTTCTAAGGTATTGAACCCTGGAGGGGGAAGAAAAATGACAAACAAGAAATTGACTACAGCAGCAGGCTGCCCTGTCGCACATAACCAAAACGTTATGACTGCAGGTCCTCGTGGCCCTCAACTATTACAAGACGTTTGGTTCCTTGAAAAATTGGCACACTTTGACCGCGAAGTGATCCCTGAGCGTCGTATGCACGCAAAAGGTTCTGGTGCTTACGGTACGTTCACAGTAACGCACGACATCACAAAATACACTCGCGCTAAGATCTTCTCTGACATCGGCAAAAAAACAGAACTATTCGCTCGCTTCACTACTGTAGCTGGTGAGCGCGGTGCAGCAGACGCAGAACGTGACATCCGTGGTTTCGCACTAAAATTCTATACTGAAGAAGGTAACTGGGACTTGGTTGGTAACAACACACCAGTATTCTTCCTACGTGACCCACTAAAATTCCCAGACCTAAACCACGCAGTAAAACGCGACCCTCGCACTAACATGCGTAGCTCTACCAACAACTGGGATTTCTGGACATCACTACCAGAAGCATTCCACCAAGTGACTATCGTAATGAGTGACCGTGGTATCCCAGCTTCTTACCGTCATATGCATGGGTTTGGTAGCCACACATTCAGCTTCATCAACTCAGAAAACGAGCGTTACTGGGTGAAATTCCACTTCAAAACTCAGCAAGGCATCAAGAACCTGACTGACCAAGAAGCAGAAGCGATCGTAGGTAAAGACCGCGAAAGCCATCACCGTGACCTTTACGAAGCGATTGAGCGCCAAGACTTCCCTAAATGGAAGATGTACGTACAGATCATGCCTGAGCTAGAAGCGGATGAAGTCAACTTCAACCCATTCGACCTAACACGTGTATGGTCTCAAAAAGATTACCCACTGATCCCAGTTGGTGAGTTCGAACTGAACCGTAACCCAGAAAACTTCTACGCAGAAGTTGAGCAATCAGCGTTCAACCCAGCTGCAGTCGTACCTGGTATCGGCTTCTCTCCAGATAAAATGCTACAAGGTCGTCTGTTCGCTTACGGCGATGCTCAGCGTTACCGTCTAGGTGTGAACCATCATCAAATCCCAGTGAACGCACCTCGTTGCCCTGTTCACAGCTACCACCGCGATGGCGCAATGCGCGTTGATGGCAACTTTGGTTCAACACTGGGTTACGAGCCAAACTACAAACAAGAATGGGCAGAGCAACCAGATTACTCTGAGCCACCTCTACGCATCAATGGCAACGCTGATCACTACGATCATCGTGTAGACGAAGACTACTTCAGCCAAGCGGGTGACCTATTCCGTCTGATGAGCGAAGAGCAACGTCAAACTCTGTTCGATAACACAGCTCGCGCAATGGACGGTGTGCCAGAGTTCATCCAACAGCGCCACGTTCAACACGCATACCAAGCGGACGAAGCGTACGGCAAAGGTCTTGAAATTGCACTAGGCTTAAACAAGTAAGCGAACGCTGCAATCATTACACTGCGTGATTTAAAGACGAAAAAGGAGGTACTCTACAGCACCTCCTGATTTCAAATCACTAATCCTTAATCACAAGTCACAAAACATGCTCAAGGTGATTCATTATGATTAACTTAGATTTCTTTAAGCTCTTTGATACCAAAGAACTGTTTATCTATTACTGATTCATCAACTACTGATTTTTAGCGACCGCTTTGATCAGTACTGATGTATCCATGCGACCTAAACCATCACGTTGAAGGTCTGCGTATTGCTCATCCACTTTCTTAGTCAGTGGAAGTTCTAGACCCACTCGCTCAGCTTCTTGCAGACAGAAACCTAAGTCTTTGCGCATCCAATCAATAGCGAAGCCAAAATCGAACTTGTCTTCAGCCATCGTATTTGCGCGGTTTTCCATCTGCCAAGAACCTGCAGCGCCATGCTTAAGTGTTTCTACAACTTGAGCGATGTCCAAGCCTGATTTTTGTGCCAGCAACAAAGCTTCACTCAGCCCTTGTAAAACGCCACCAATACAGATTTGGTTTACCATCTTACAGCGTTGACCCTGACCGTTTTCACCCAGTAGTGTCATCTGCTTCGCGTACACATCCATCGCCGGAGACACACGGTCAAAAATGCTTTGTTCACCACCACACATGATGGTTAGAACACCATTTTCTGCGCCCGCTTGACCACCAGAAACTGGCGCATCAATAAAGTGATTACCGTACTTAACACACGCTTCAGCCAGCTCAACCGCTAGGTCTGCAGAAGTTGTCGTGTGATCGACTAGCACTGCGTCCGCTTTCAAGCCGACCAGAATGCCCTCTTCACCGTAAACAACGCTACGAACGTCATCATCATTACCCACACAGGTAAAAACGATGTCACAGCCTTCCGCCGCTTCACGTGGTGTTTCACAAGCTACGCCTTGGTATTCTTCAGCCCATTTGTCGGCTTTCGCTTTTGTGCGGTTGTATACTTTGGTTTCAAAGCCCGCTTTACTTAGGTAACCAGCCATTGGGTATCCCATCACACCCAGACCAATAAATGCTACTCGTTGTTTTTCCATTGCACGCTTCCCTTAGTTCACCTGACTGAAATGTTTCGTAACATGCTACTAAAGAATTGAAATCATTACTCGTGATTTCTCTTTCCACGGTCTCGATGATCCAGTATTTCAGTTCGTTTATTGCGCCTTCTACACCCCTTTACTTGACGATTAGCATAACAGTCAAAGCACTTAAAAAGGTTTACTACTGCTTAGCGTGGAACATCGCTTGCCCACTCTTATCTTTGTTCGACCAGAAATTGATGTTGAACTGAGCATCATCGCTCATCTCAATACGGTGCCAGTACTGCGGTGGGCTTGTAGCAAACTGGCCTGCATTAATCACCACCACTTCTGCTTCTGTGGCATTTTCATCAGCAAAGCCGTAGTAAGTCACTTGCCCTTCCATGACGCACAGCTGTCCAAACACTCCCTCAGCGGTATTATGATGAGTCAGTAGCGCTGGTGGCACATTGTCTTTAGTGAAGAAAGGCGTTGAACGTTGAACAGTCCAGTCTTTAGGAATTCTTAGATGCGACATAATGATACCCTCTCTAATTACAATTCTTTTCGTTAAAATCGGTTAAGCCTGAGCGGCTTGAGACAACTCTCGGAGTAGTGGAAATGCTTGCGTAACTTGTTCTCCCGTCACGACGAAGCCCATGAGTCGGCTATTTTCATCTTCTGCTTTCGCGGCAATGCCAGTTTGAGAAATCTGCACGCTCCAGTTCGTCACCGAACTAAAATCGCCTGCCAATTGAATTGGGTAGCTCGGCGTTTTGACCTTTACCATCATAGGCGGTAGTTTCAACTCTGCTTCTTGCCCCAGTAGTTGTTTGCCCAAAGCATTGGCACTTAGCACGATCGGTTGGAGGTACGGCATCATTCGACCTTGGATCTCAGCACAATCGCCTAATGCAAATACATTGGCTGCTGATGTCTGTAATCGGGCATCTACCTCGATGCCTTTATTGACACTCACCCCACAAGCCTTCGCTAACCAAGTGTTTGCACGTAAACCCGCCGCTGAAATCACTACATCGGCTTCGATTTCCTTACCTTTGCTCAAGCTTGCCACCAGCGAATCTTCCGAGTGATTGATCGCGACAACTCCAGTCTCCAAAGCAAGTTGAATACCTTGCTGCTTAAGTTGATTCTCCAGCGGTAATGCAACAAATTCAGGAATCAAGTTAGCGAGCAAACGGGGATTTGGCTCAACCACCGTAACGGCTTTACCACTGGTTGCGAGATCCATGGCGATCTCGACGCCGATCAAACCACCACCCATTACTAGAATTCGTTTCGCACGGCTAATTTGCTCTTCCGCTAATTGATATTCTTGTAGCGAGTTTAGCGTTATCACCTCAGGTGCTGCATCGCCAGATATTGGTGGCACAAAGGCTTTCGCGCCTGTCGCAAACACCAGTTTGGAATAAGGATAGGTTTGGCCTTTGGCGACCACTTGCTGAGCTTGCACGTCGACATGCTCAACCTTGGTATGGGCGAACAGTTCGATGTTGTGTTCCTGTGCAAACGCCTCACCACTTTTAACTACCAAGTCTCGGGCGGTTTGCTTGTTGCTGAATACATGACTCAAATCGGGCTTGTTGTATTCCGCGCCATCATCAGCAGTAAACACTTGCAGCGGAATATGTGCGTCCATTCGACGCACTGTTTTCACCAATTGGTAAGCCGCAAAGCCGCTACCAATAATCACAATAGGTGCTTGCATATTCGCCCCCTTACCCGTTGTATTCGACAAAGACGTCTTTACCCAAATGGCATTCTGGGCACAAGAAGTAATCTGGCACTTCAGACCATGCCGTGCCCGGTTCAACGCCTTGATTAGGCTCGCCTTTAGCTGGGTCGTATACCCAATTACAAACCGTACAAACCATGCATTGACAATCTGCAGGATGCGCCTCAGTACTAGGGTTGCTAGGAGCAGCATCTACTACCGCCTGTGTTGTCGCTGGCGCAGCGGGTTGTGATTGAACTTGTGGCGCAGACGCAGCAATCGCCGGAGCAAGAACAGGACTTGTCAGATCATGCTTTGCCCACAATTTCGCGATGTTTTGACCATGTTCGCGACATTCACGCATCGCTTTACCATCTGGTCGCCATTTGGTTTTCAAGCTCACTGCGGTTTCAAAACCTGCGTCGGTCAACCGAGCATGGATACGATCCACCGCGCCACCATTCCACCCGTAGCTACCGAATGCAGCGGCTTTCTTCGCCTTAAAGCGCAGACCGGTAATTTCTTCTAGCATGCCTGCGATCTTCGGCATCATGACGTTGTTCATGGTAGACGAACCAACCAAGATGCCTTTTGAGCGGAATACGTTGGCGAGAATTTCATTCTTATCATGCTTAGAGACATTAAAGACTTTGACCGCCACGCCAGGGTCGACATCGTGAATGCCTTGCGCGATTGCATCGGCCATCATTCGGGTGTTATTTGACATAGAATCGTAGAAAATCGTAATGCGATCTTCTTGATAATTGTCTGCCCATGCTAAGTATTGCTCGATGATTTGAACCGGATTATCGCGCCATACAATACCGTGTGACGTGGCGATCATGTCGACAGGCAAATTGAAGCTCAGCACTTCTTTGATTTTTGCGGTTACCAAGCTGCTGAATGGCGTTAAGATATTTGAGTAGTAACGCAAACACTGTTCCATCAACTCATTTTGATCCACTTCATCATTGAACAGACGTTCATCGCAATAGTGCTGACCAAATGCGTCATTGCTGAATAACACTGCATCGCCCGTTAGGTAAGTCATCATGCTGTCTGGCC